>JADLDF010000129.1 GCA_020846815.1 Gammaproteobacteria bacterium
CGCCGTGCGCTCGACGGTGCGGCGTGGCAGCGCCTCTCGGCCTGCGTCGACAGCGTGCTGGCGGTGCCGGTGCCGACCATCGAAACTGTCGGTGGCGGTGGCGTGCGCTGCATGCTCGCCGAGATCGGCTCGGGCTGAAGCACGTCGTATGCACGGCCACAGCGAGCGCGAGCCCTATGCTCGCCGAGGTCGGCGCGGGCCGAAACGATTCTGTGCACGGTCGCGGTGGGCGTGAGCGGCAGGCTCGTTGCCGTCGGCGCGGGCGGAAACGCCCGCCGTGCCCGGCAGCCGTGAAGGCGTTGCCTGGCTTCGCCAGGCAGGCGCGGCCGCGCGCGACTCGTTAAGCTTGCGAGCACGATGGACCTGCTCCTGCGCCTGCTCGGCGCCTATCTCCTCGGCTCGATCAATGGTGCGCTCGTCGTCGGCCGGCTGGCCGGCGGCGTCGACATCCGCACCCAGGGCAGCGGCAATGCCGGCGGCACGAATGCGCTGCGCACCCAGGGCGCGAAATTCGCGCTCGCCGTGATCGTCATCGACATCCTCAAGGGCTGGCTGGCGGCCGTCTGGCTCGGCACGCTGCCGCTGCCGGCGCTGGCGCCGTCCGCGCCGGCGAGCGCAGCGGCGACGCTCGCCTGGTCGCCCGCGGCCTGCGCGTTCGCCGCGATCCTCGGCCACGTCTGGCCGGTGTTCCACGGCTTTCGCGGTGGCAAGGGCGTCGCCACCCTGGTCGGCGCCGTCGCGGGCCTCGTGCCGGGCCAGCTCGCGGCGGTGCTCGGCGTCTGGCTGGTCATGATGCTGCTGTTCGGCTTCGTGGGCCTCGCCTCGATCGTCGCCGTCGCGGCGCTGCCGGTGCTGGTGCTGCTGCGTCCGCCGTCCGGCGGTGCCGTGCTGCCGCTGGTGGCCTTCGGCGTCGCCTGCGCAGTGCTCGTCGCCTGGACCCATCGCGGCAACCTGCGGCGCATGCGCGCCGGCACCGAGCCGCGCTCGCGACGCCTGTGGCTGCTCGGGCGGTTGCGCAGCGGAACGCGGACGTGAGCGGCGCGGAATCGGGCCTGGGCGACGACGGTACGTCGCCGGCCGCGCCGCCGGCGCAGCGCACGTTCGCGGCGCTGGCCGACGGCGAGCTGCATTCCGGCGAGTCTCTGGCCGCGGCCGCGGGCGTCACGCGCAGCGCCGTCTGGAAGTCGATCGAGGCGCTGCGCGAGCTCGGCCTGCGGATCGAGGCCGGCACCCATCGCGGCTACCGGCTCGCGCATCCGAGCGAAGCGCTGGATGCCGCGGCGATCCGCCGCACCGTCGACCCGGCATTGCAGCCGGCGCTGCGCACGCTCGAAGTCGAGTGGACGCTGCCCTCGAGCAATGCCGCGCTGCTCGCGCGCACGCCGCCGCTGCCCGGCGCCTGCGACGTGCTGTTCGTCGAACACCAGACCGCGGGCCGCGGCCGCCGTGGCCGCAGCTGGCTCGCGCCGCTCGGTGGGAGCCTCGCACTGTCGCTGGCCGCGAGCTTCGACCCGCTGCCGCGCGATCTCGCCTCACTGTCGCTGGTCGTCGGCCTCTGCACGCTGCGTGCGCTGGCGCGCCGCGATGCCCGCGGCCTGCGGCTCAAGTGGCCGAACGATCTCGTCACCGCGGCCGGCAAGGTCGGTGGCATCCTCATCGAGCTGCGCGCCGAGGCGGGCGGGCCGGCCCAGGTCGTGATCGGAGTCGGGCTGAACCTGCGGCTCGACGCCGACGTGCAGGCCGCGGTCGCCGCGACCGGCACTTCGGCCGTGGACCTCGCCTCGACGGGCGTCGATCCTGCGGCGCGCAACGCCATCGCCGGCGCGCTTGTCGACGAATACCTGCGCGGCATCGCCCGCTTCAGCGCCGAGGGTTTCGCGCCGTTCGCCGCCGAATGGGCAGCGGCCGATGCGCTGCGCGACCTGCCGGTGCGCATCAGCGGCGCAGGCGCGGATCTCGCCGGCATCGCCCGCGGCATCGATGCCGCAGGTGCGCTGCGCCTCGAGCTTGCCGACGGACGGATCCTGCCCGTCGTCTCCGGCGAGGTTTCGGTGCGAGCGGCGGGCGCGGCATGAGCACGCGTCTGCTCATCGACGTCGGCAACACGCGCATCAAGTGGGTGCGGCTGCGCGGCGGGCGGCTCGGGCGCATGCAGGCCGCGGTGCACGACGGCTGGCGTGCCGCCGACTACCGGCGTGCGCTCGGGACTGCGCTGCGCGGCGTCGCGGCCGTCGACGTCGTCAGCGTCGCCGGCGAGCGCGCCGATCGTGAGCTGACGCGGGCGATCGTCGCGCACTGTGGCCTCGCGCCGCGCTTCGTCGCCACGACGCGCAGCGCCGCCGGCGTCGCCAACGGCTATCGCGAGGTCTGGCGGCTCGGCGTCGACCGCTGGGTCGCCGCGATCGGTGGCTGGCATGCGTCGGCGCGCCGCGGCCGCCCGGTCTGCGTCGTCGACGTCGGCACCGCGACCACGATCGATCTGGTCGATGCGCACGGCCGGCACCGGGGCGGCGCGATCGTCCCGGGCCCGGCGCTGATGGTGTCGAGCCTGTTGCACGGCACACGCGGCATCCAGCGCCGCGCGGCCGGCGCCGATGCCGCCGTGCCGCGCACGCCGTTCGCGCGCTCGACCCGTGCGGCGCTGGAGGCGGGCGCGCACCACGCCGTGGCCGCGCTGGTCGATCGCGCCGCCGCCGCGGCGCGCCGGCTCACCGGCCGCAGGCCGCTGCTGTTGCTGACCGGTGGCGCCGCACCGGCCGTCGCGCGCCACGTGGCGAGCCCGCATTCCGTAGTTCCCGACCTGGTCCTGCGCGGTCTCGCCGCACTGGCCGATCCACTGCCCTAGAATCGCCGCCCATGCGCATCGCATTCCTCGGGCTCCTGCTCGCCAATCTGGTTGCTTTCGGCTGGTCGCAGTGGCTCGCACCCAGCCCGGCATCCTCCCCACCTGCCGCCAGGCCGTCGGGTCCCGGCCCGGCCCGCATCCTGCTGGCGAACGAGCGGCCGGCAGCTTCGCCCGCGGTCGTGACGACACCCGACGTGACTGACATCACCGCCACGACTACGGCGTCAGCCACGACCAAGGTTGCTGCTGCGACCCACGTCGTGGCGGCCAGCGTCGCTGCGGCCGGCTCCGCCGGCGTCGCGGGTACTGCGCCAGCCAGTCTGTCTGCCGCGCCGACCGCCGCAGGTCTCGCGATTGCGGTCCTGGCGACGCCGTCGGCGGCTGTCGCCCGCCGCTGCGCTTCGATGGGGCCGTTCAGCGACGCCGAGGGGCTCGCGCAGGCCACGGCGATGCTGCAGCAGGACGGCTATGCGCCGCGGCAGCGCGCTGCGAACGGCGCCGTGGTCGACAGCTACATGGTCGTGATCCGCCGGCTCCGGAACGAGGCCGACCAGGCGCGCGTCGTCGCCCGCCTGAATCGCGGCGGGCTCGACGACGCCTTCGCGATCCCGAAGCTCGACGACGGCCACGCGGTTTCGGTCGGCCTGTTCAGCCAGGCACGACGCGCCGAGCGCCGCGCGCTGGCCGTCGGCAAGATGGGCTTCAAGGCCGAGATCGTCGAGCGCACGCGACCGGACAAGGTCTACTGGCTCGACTTCGATCTCAAGACGCCGGCCGCGGGCAGCGCCGACCCGTTCGCGGCCGGCAGTGCCGATGCCGCGCAGAAGTGGCAGGTCGTGGCGTGTCCGGCCCCCGCAGCCCTCGGCTAGAATCCGCGTCAGGCTCGCCGGGTTAGCACAGCGGTAGTGCAGCGGTTTTGTAAACCGTTGGTCGGGGGTTCGAGTCCCTCACCCGGCACCATCCAGAGCCATCCTAAGGCCTGACACATCCAAGGCCTGAAAGACAAAGAAGGCTCAGCTACCCGCCGGCTCTCTGGAAGACAGGGACGCGCGCCTGGTGGAGCGCGGCCGGAGCCTCAGCGATGGCCTTGGGAATACGCGTCCATCATCAGCCCGGTGCCGCCGCGCGACACGTGGGCGACGATCGCGGTGCGTCGGTGGATCTTGGTGATGGTGCCGAGGTTGATCGCGAACGACAGTTCGACCTGCTGGCCCTTGCGCAGCCCGAGATTCGCGGTCTGGATGAAGACGCCGGTGGCGCTGAGGTTGACGGCGCGGCAGAGCTTCTTACGCCCGCCGGGGATGGTGATGTACACGGTGGTGCGCGCGCGATGACGCGTGTGCAGGCGACGCTCCACGTGCAGGGCCTCGTTCGACGGCGTGTTCTTGTTCATCGACTCCCCCTTGGGCGAATCGATTATGCCGTGCCTCGCGTGGCCGTCACCGGAGAGTCAACTTAATCAGTGTCGGACTGTGGCAGCGCGAGATCCACGGCCACCGGGCAATGATCCGTCAACTTGTGACGCAGCGCCTCGCGCGGCTCGAAGGTGATGCGACGGAACGAGCCCGGCACGCGTCTTGCCGCGAGCGTGCGCGACAGCAGGATGTGGTCGATGTAGCCGTTGAAGTTCTGGCCGGGGTGGCAGTTCACGAAGCGCCCGCTCTCGGCGGCGTTCACGAGATCCGCCTCGGGCGGGTCGCCGTCGTCGATCTCGGCCCAGAGGCTGCGCGGCTCGCCGGCCGCGTTGCGGGCCGGCCCCGGATCGCGCAGCAGCTCGCGGTTGAAGTCGCCGAGCACCGCGAACGGACGCCCGGCCGCGGCCTGGGCGTCGACCCAGCCCTCGAGGGCCGGCAGCTGACGCGCCAGGACCGCGCACTGCTCGCGGGGTGAATCGAGCGTGCGGCGGCCGCAGCCCGACTTGAGGTGCACGGCCAGCAGGCGGATCTCGCGCGCCGTGCCCGGGAAGAGCACGAGCTCGGCGCCGCGGCGCACCCGGCCCTGCAGTGCGAGCCCGGTGAGATCCGGGCCGCAGCGAAAGGGCAGGCCTTCGCGCACGGCGAAACCGAGGTTCTGCACGCCCGGGGCGCCGGTGAAGCAGAAGCGGTGGCGCGGGAACACGCGGCGCGCGGCCGCGGGCCCGTCGACCTCCTGCATCGCGACGACGTCGGCATCGAGCTCGCGCGCGTAGCGGGCGAGGGCCTCGAAGTCCGCCGTGGAGCGCTCGAGCTTCGCGGCGACGTCGCAGGGAATGCTGCGCCGGCGGCTGCCGGGCGACGCGCCCTGGGGCACGCAGCTGCGCTTCAGTGCGAGGAAGCTCTCGGGGGCGACCAGCCATTCGAGGTTCCAGGTGGCGAGGCGCAGCGTGGCCGGGGCGCGCACGCCGGATTCCGCACCAGGGCCCGGGGATGCGTGGCAGCTCGCGGCGAGCAGGGCGGCCAGACAGGCGAAAGCCAGTTTCATGGCGGCATTGTCCCGGTCGTTTCACGGGCCGGCAATCGCCTCATGCCGCGCGTACGCCCGGATTCTCCCGCGTGATTAAATAGGTTGATCAAATGGATCGGATTTATTTTCTCGGAGAGAAAATAAATCCGATCCATTTCAAATCCACGAGGAAACGCTCATGGGCCTGGATGTGCTGGGTTATCGCCGCCTGTTCGGCGTGCTGGGGCCGTCGACCAATACGACCGTGCAGCCCGACTACGACGACATGCGGCCGCCGGGCGTCACCAACCACTACAGCCGCATCTACACGCCGAATGCCAAGGCGATCAGCAACGAGACCTTCTACGCCGGCACGATGAAGATCTCCGAGGGCGTGCTCGACGCCGTGCGCAGCGTCATGACCTGCGAGCCGGACTATCTCGTCATGGGCATGTCGGCGATCACCTTCTACGGCGGCGCCAGGGGCGCCGACGAGTTCGTCGACAAGGTCGAGAAGGAAGCGGGCGTCAGGGTGTCGGTGGGCTCGCATTCCTGCGCTGCGGCGCTCGAGGCCTATGGCGGGGTCAAGCGCATCGCCTTCCTGTCGCCGTACTACCCCGTGGCCAACGCCGAGGTGCGTCGTTACTTCCAGGACATGGGCTTCGAGACCGTGCGCGACGTGCCCATGCAGGCGCCGTCGTGGACCGGCATCGCGCAGATCACCGAGGCGCGCTGCCGCGAGGTGCTGCGCCAGCTCGAGGGCCCGGACGTCGACGCGATCGTGCAGGTCGGCACGAACCTCTCGATGGTGCGCCTTGCCGCCGCCGCCGAGCTCTGGCTCGGCAAGCCGGTGATCGCGATCAACACCGCGACCTACTGGCACGCGCTGCGCGCCAACGGCATCCAGGACAGGATCCCGGGCTTCGGCCGGCTGCTCGCCGAGCTCTGAGACTGCGCCGGCCGCGGGCCCGGGGTGCTGCGCCCGGCCCGCCGGCGCTGCCGTGCCCCATGCGGCGCGGTTGCCGATGGCCTCGCTCAGCGATTCCAGCTCGAGGTCGCCGAGCGGGTCGCGCACGCGTGCCTGACGCGCGGTTGCCGGCGGCCTTGCTCAGCGGTTCCAGCAGTGCTGCGCGTCCCGGGTCGCTCCGCCGGCGACGCCACGCTCGTTGCGGTTGTCGAGCGTCAGCGTCCGGCATTCCGCGTCCTCGGTCTGGCCGGCCTGCGGCACGGCGTGCAGCACGAAGCTGCCGGCCGTCAGCGTCGGCGCCTGGATCTGGTAGCGGCCCTCGGCCAGCGTCCGCGGCAGCTCCTGCGCCGCCGCGCAATCCTCGTCGTCGTAGGCGTTGAAGCGCGTGAAGCAGCGCTCCAGCGCGCCGGCGGTCGCGAGCAGCGCGCTTTTCGCCTCGGTGCGCTGTGCGCGGATCACGTAAGAGCGATAGCTCGGTATCGCGATCGCGGCGAGGATGCCGACCACGACCATCGCGATCAGCAGCTCCATCAGCGTCACGCCGCGCTGATGCGCGCGCACGCGCGGCGCCGGCGGCGCGGGTTCCGCCACTGCGATATGCGTCATCGTGCCTCGGCAGGCGTCGTCGACATCAGGGACAGTCTATCCGGTCGTGACGGATGGAACCGAGGCCGTTGAGCTGGATCTGGCGCGCGCCCGGCTCGCCGCTGCGGCAGGACGTCGAATAGACGAGGTAGGACCGGGTGGCAGCGGTGGGTCGCACCAGGCCGGTCGCGGTGAACGTGGCCCACGCGGCGCTCGCACCAGTGCCGGTGCCGGTGATCGCGACGCTGGCGTCGCCGGGGCCGTGCCAGAGGCGCAGGATCTCCTCGCCATTCTGGCGCGTGCCGTCGCCATCGGCATCGAGGAACGCGAACCAGCCGTTCGGCCAGGCGGAGGCATCGGCGCAGGTGGTGGCGCTCGAGCTGGGGCAGACGGTGACCAGGGCGGCGCGCCGGATCGCCTCGCTGCGACCGTAGTTGAGGGCGGTGACCAGGTCGTTCTGGGTGGCGATCACGCGAGTGCTGCGGCCGTATTCCTGGAACGACGGCACGGCGAGGCCGACCAGGATGCCCGCGATGGCGATGCCGACCATGAGCTCGAACAGCGTGAAGCCGGATGCCGCGGGTTTCGTGAGCCCTCTCATGGGCGGCGATGATGCGGGCGGTGCCGCGATCGTTGCGCAGCGCCCGACGAGCGGGGCCGGCGGGCCGATCACCGGCACTCTCACGTGATGCACTTCTCGGCGCCGCTGCGACATAATCGACCGGCTCAGGAGTGGCGGGCCGGTCCGGCCCGGTGGCCGAAGTCTCAAGGTGGTCGAGGAGTCTCCCCATGCTCGAACTCAAGCACGACCTGAAGCTCGCCAAGACCCGCGACGAAAAAGCCCGCATGAACTTCGTCTCCGGGCTGCGCAGCTACGTCCTCAACGACATGGCCAATGGCATGCGCGCCGTCTGGGATGCGCAGGTGGAGCCCGGCTTCCGCCGCACGAACAGGCGCAGCCCCAAGGACGGCCCGGAGGTGCACCGGGCCATCAGGCCGAACGAGTACTTCAAGTTCTATTCGAGCCTGCGCGTGACGGCGCAGGACATGGTCTGGCAGTCGGTGTTCCCGCCGCTCGATCGGCAGCGCGGCGCGCTCAAGAACAAGGCCGGCGAGCTCAGCCGGCGCACGCGCCTCGGCTCGCTGAAGCTGCAGCCCCGCTTCGAGGTGCCGCGCACCGTGTCCGCGATCGACGTGCACCTCATGGCCGGCAACTACGACGGCGAGTACGACACCGACGACCTGGCCGCCGGCGCGCTCTACGACAACGGCCTCGCGGTGTTCTCGTTCGGCCTCATGGGCCAGAACCTCGACGACATCGGCCAGTCGATCGCGGGCTTCATCCGGCGCAAGTACCCGGACTTCCACCCGCGCAAGATCCTCGATCTCGGCTGCACGATCGGCCACAACACCGGCGCCTGGAAGGATCACTTCCCCGAGGCCGAGGTGCACGGCATCGACGTCGCGGCGCCCTGCCTGCGCTATGGCCATGCCCGCGCCCAGGCCCAGGGCCGCGCGATCCACTTCCACCAGATGAATGCCGAGCAGCTGGATTTCCCGGACGCGAGCTTCGACGTGGTGTTCTCGTCGATGTTCCTGCACGAAGTGCCGCGCAAAGGCATCGAGAAGATCTTCGCCGAGGCACGGCGCGTGCTGAAGCCGGGCGGGCTGATGCTGCACATGGAGCTGCCGCCGAACTCGCAGCTCTCACCTTATGATGCGTTCTATCTCGACTGGGATTCGTTCTACAACAACGAGCCGTTCTACAAGCCCTTCCGCGACCTGAAGCCCGAGGAGCTCTGCCGGCGCGCCGGCTTCGACCCGAAGAAATACCTGCAGTTCGTGATACCGTCGGTCGGCTGGTATGGCGAGCAGGTCTGGTCCGAAGCGGTCGAGCGCCAGGACGACGTCGACAGCGACAAGACCGGCCGTCTCACCGACGGCGTGCGCTGGTACTGCTTCGGCGCCTGGAAGTGAGCGGAACGCCTGGATAGATGAGCGGAGCGAGACTCGATGAGTGAAGCGGGCAGCAGCAAACGTCCCCTGCGGCGCACCATCCGCGGCGGCCGGCCGTTCTTCTTCGCGGACAGCGCGATCGACAAGGTCCTGAACATGGTCCTGACGCTCGGCAGCGAGGTCTGGGCGCTGCGCGAGCGGCTCGCGGCCGTCGAGGCGCTGCAGCTGCAGCGCGGCCAGCTCGGCGAAGGCGAAGTGGACGGCTACGAGTTCACGGCCGAGCAGGAGGCGCGTCTCGCAGCCGATCGCAAGGAGTTCATCGACAACCTGTTCCGCGTGCTGCAGGAACAGGTGCAGAATGCCGCAGCCGGAGCCCGAAGCACGAGGGCTTCGAAAGCAACGGCCTCCAGGGCGACAGCTTCGAAAGCGATGAAGAACAAACCTCGGAGCGGCGCCAGGCCGCGGAGTCGCGCATGACACTGTTCATCCTGCTGCTGCTGGCCGCACTGGTCCTGGTGGTGATCTCGGGCTACAACCGCCTGGTCGCCGGCCGCAATGCCTACAAGAACGCCTTTGCCCAGATCGACGTGCAGCTCACGCGGCGCTACGACCTGATCCCGAACCTCGTCGAGGTCGCCCGCAAGTACCTCGCGCACGAGCGCGAGACGCTGGAAGCCGTGATCCGCGCGCGCAACTCGGCGCTCGAGGGGCTGAAGCTCGCCGCGGGCGCGCCGGGCAGCCCGGCCGCGATGCAGGCGCTCGAGGGCGCGGAGGCACAGCTCGGCACTGCGATGGGCCGCCTGTTCGCGGTCGCGGAGGCCTACCCCGAGCTCAAGGCGAACACCACGATGATGCAGCTCAGCGAGGAGCTGACCTCGACCGAGAACAAGGTCGCGTTCTCGCGCCAGGCTTACAACGACGCGGTGATGCACTACAACAATCAGCGCGAGATGTTTCCGAGCAATCTCGTCGCCGGCCTGTTCTCGTTCGAGGCGGCGCGGCTGCTCGACATCTCGCGGCCCGAGGTGCGCGAAGCGCCCAAGGTTTCTTTCGGCTGAGATCGCCGGCTGGCATGCGCGGTCTCCTGCCGGCCATGGCCCCGGCCACGACGAGCGCGACGGTCACTGCTACGGCCACGGCGACCGCAACGGCCACGCCGATGGCCACAGCCACGACCGTCGTGCCTGATCGCCGGCGTTCACCGGCCGGGGCCGTCGCTTCCCGCATGCCATGAACTTCTACGAGCGCCAGGCGGCTGCGCGTCGCAGCTCCCGCTGGCTGCTGCTGGCCTTCACGATCGCCGTGACGCTGGTCGTCGCCGTGCTGAGCTGGGCGGTGCTGCTGGTGCTCGGTTTCGACGATCCGCGGCCCGTCGCGGAGCTCGCCCGTGACGAGCCCGCGCTGGCGCTGTCCACGGCGCTGTTCTGGCTGCTGATCATCATGGGCGCGAGCACCTGGCGCAGCCTGAGCCTGCGCGACGGTGGCGGGGTCGTGGCACGTGCGCTCGGCGGCACGCGCGTCGATCGCACGACCAGCGACCCCGACCTGCGACGGCTGCGCAACGTCGTCGAAGAGATGGCGATCGCCTCCGGCGTGCCGGTGCCCGAGATCTACGTGCTCGACCGCGAAGTCGCGATCAACGCGTTCGCCGCGGGCCATGCGCCGGCGAACGCGGCGATCGCAGTCACGCGCGGCACCTTGACGCGGCTCGATCGCGAAGAGCTGCAGGGCGTGATCGCGCACGAGTTCAGCCACATCCTCAATGGCGACATGCGGCTGAACCTGCGGCTGATCGGCTGGCTGTTCGGCCTGCTGGTCATCGCGCTGCTCGGGCGGATGCTGCTGCGCGTCGCACCCGAAAGCGACGACCGGCGCGGTGGACTGTTCCTGATCGTGATCGGCGCCGCACTGTTCCTGCTCGGCTCACTCGGACGCGGGCTCGGCCGGCTGATCCAGGCGGCCGTGTCGCGCCAGCGCGAGCGCCTGGCCGATGCGTCGGCGGTGCAGTTCACGCGCAACCCCGCTGGCCTCAAGGGCGCGCTGCTGAAGATCGCCGCGCTGCCGGTGGCCGGCCGGCTCGGGACTGCGCACGCCGACGAGGTCGCGCACATGCTGTTCGTGCCGGGTCTGGCGACGCTGTTCGCGACCCATCCACCGCTCGCCGAGCGCGTCGCCACGCTCGATCCGGCGATCCGGCCGGAGCGGTTCGACGAAGTCGCCGCCGCCTACCAGCGCGCCTGGGAGCGCAGCCGTCCGCCCGCGGAGGCGGCGCGCCCCGCGGCGGCGCCCATGGCCGCGGCGCAGCGCCTCGAGGCCCTGCTCGTGCCCGCGATCGCCACCGAGGTCGCGGACTCGGTCGGCAACCCGGACACGGTGCAGATCGCCCAGGCCCATGCATTGCGGCTCGCGCTGCCGTCCGGGTTCACCGCGGCTTCGGAATCGCCCGAGCGCTCGCGTGCGCTGCTGCTCGCGACATTGCTGTCGCGCACGCGGGCCGAAGCGGCGGCGCAGGGCGCGGCGATCGGGGCCGCGCTCGGTGCGGACGTAGCGTCGGCGGTGGAGGCCGCGGCGGATCTCGCGGGCACGCTGCCGCGGCTGCTGCGGCTGCCGGCGGTCTGCGACCTGTTCCCGACGCTGCGGCGCCTGCCGCGCGCGGAGCGCGTGCGCCTGGCGGGCCTGGTGCAGCGGCTCGCCGCCGTCGATCACGAGATCGACGTCTACGAGTTCTGCCTGCACCGGCTGGTCTACAACTCGCTGGTCGATCAGCTCGATGCGCGCGAGGCCCACGGCGGCGGCGCGCTCGGCACCTCGTTCGCCGCCGTCGGAATCCTCTTTTCGGTGCTCGCGACCCACGGCAGCTCGGGCGATCCCGCCGCGGCCTTCGCGGCCGGCGTGGCGCATGCGCTGCCCGGAGCGCGGCGTCCGGTGCTGGAAGTCCCGGGCGACTGGCCGCGGCGGCTGTGGACCGCGCTGACGCGGCTCGAAGCCCTGCATCCGCAGGCCAAGCGCACGCTGGTCGAGGCGCTGGTGGTCACGATCTCCCACGACCAGCAGCTCACGGTCGCCGA
>JADLDF010000130.1 GCA_020846815.1 Gammaproteobacteria bacterium
AGCCGCGGCTCATCAGCCAGGCCGCGACGCTCGGCTTCAGCGCCAACCTCGAATACCGCAACACGCGCAGCGAGACCTTCGTCGCCTACCTGCTCGGTCGCGACGCGCTGCTGAACGACACGTTCGCGGGCGCGCCGGGCTGCTTCGTCTACGAGGCCATGCCGCGTGGGCACCGGCGCGCGGGCGTGACCGGCCGCGGGCTCGAGGGGCTGGCCGACGCGCTGCTGAAGGCGCTGGGCATCTAAGACGCACGCGTAATGCGGTGCAGCCGTCCATGGCGCCGGAGTGCGGGCGAGCTCGGGGCGGAGGTCCGTGCCCGCGGAGAGCGCAGGAGCGCGTGCGGTCAGGCCGGCGTGGCCTGCGCCCCGCCCTGATCCTGCGCGACCAGCGCCGTCAGGCGCTGCGCGGTGCGCAGGAACTGCTCGACGTGCTCGCGATCGAACTGCTCGAAGTGCTGCGCAAGGCCATCGGCGACGCGCAGATGGCCGCGCGTATCGCGCCGCACCCAGCCGCGGCGCACCAGCTCCTCGACGCGGCGGCGCACGGTCTCACGCGGGATGCCGGTGGAGCGGCTGATCGACAGCGCGTTGCAGGCGCTCATCAGGGCCTCCTGCTGCACGGCATCGAGCACGTTCACGTGCTGCGACGGGTCCGCCTGCACCTCCGGGCTCTCGAAGAAACGCCGCACGTTGCGCTGGGCGATCTCGCCGAGCACGATCGCGAGCAGCACGTCCCCCTCGTAGCGGCGCACCAGCCGCACCAGGTGCGGCCCGGTGAACTCGCTCATGAGATAGGCGACGTACTGCTGATGACGATGGAACTTGTCGGAGTCGATCATGCAGGCCCCTCTAGCCGACCCCTCGTTGATTGGTCTATGCATCATTCTAGCGGACGTGCAAACGGATCCGGTCTGCAATCCGGCCGCCTCGTGGCCAATGCGCAAGCCGCGGAACGGCGGGTGAAACGCCGGAGGCCGGGAGCAACCATCGACCATAATTCGTTGCGCCACGCCCGTATTGCAGGGCCGTATGGCGCAGCCAGCGGTGTGGCCGCTCGTGGTGCTGGCCGCGCGCGGCCGGCTTGTGAGGCCTGCCGACGTGCAGCATCATGAATGCAGCCGGGGGAGAACGAAATGATCGATCGCAGGACGCTGATCGGGGCGATGTCGGCAGCGGCCGCCATCGGTGGTGAGGGCATGGCCGCGCAGGCGCCGGCCGACGATCGGCCGGCCTCTTCGCCGGCCGCAGCGCCGGCGGCGCTGAACCTCGGCTTCCTGCGCACCGAACCGCTGGTCAATGCGGAGCGCGCCCGCGCCGTCATGGCACGCGAAGGTCTCGACGCCTTCGTCGTCACCCAGCCGACCAACGTATTCTATCTCGGCAACCACTGGCCGAACCTCGACCGCATGGGGTTCCGGCACACCATGTTCGTGATCTTCCCGCGCGACCCGCGGCGGCCGGTCGCCCTGGTCATGCAGGGCTTCCTGCACTACTACCGCTATGCCGACGACGTCGATCTGCCCGACCGCATCGTGTTCCCGTACACCGCGCCACTCGCAGCCGGCGCGGATGCGACCGGCACGACGCCGGACGGTCCTGCGCCCGGTGCCGCCGCTGCCGGAACGACCGAACCCGCGGCCGCGCCGACGCGGCTGCACCGCGTGCTCGACGAGTCGCTGCTGACGCCGCGCGAGCGCCGCCGTCGCAGCGTCTCGGCGGCCGCGCAGCCACCCTCTGCGACGCCCGACTGGGCGCTGGCGAAGGCGCTGCGGCACCTCGGCCTGGAGAAAGGCCGGCTCGGCATCGACGACCCGGAGGTCGCACGCCTGATCGCGCTGCGCGGTCTCGCGGCGCAGTGCACCGGCGGCGAGGATGCGCTGCGACGCACGCGCCTGGTGAAATCTCCGGCGGAGCTGCGCCTGATGCGGCTCGCGTCGCGCAACAACGTCGAGGCGGCGCTGCGCACCGCCGCCGCGGTGCGCGAGCTCGGCACCACCGGCGCGCTGCGCAACCGCTTCTTCGCCGAGGCCACGCGCCTCGGCAACCGGCCGGTTTTCATCGTGATCGACGGGTCTTCGTCGGAAATCGCCGACGAGCCGATCCGCGACGGCCAGGCGTTCAGCATCGACTGCGTCAGCAGCTGCCTGCATTATCATGGCGACTTCGCGCGCACGATCTTCGTCGGCGAGCCACGCCCGCTGATGCGCCGCGGGACGACCGCGGTGTTCAATGCCTGGCAGGAGATCCGCAGCCAGCTGCGTGCCGGCATGCGCTTCACCGACGTGCAGCGCATCGGCCGCGAGACCATGCGCAAGCAGGGCGCCGACTTCACCGTGAACTTCACGCCGCACAGCGTCGGGCTCTGGCACACCGACCATCCGCGGCCGAGCCTGACCGAGGGCCGCACCATCGAGGGCCTGGTGCTCGAGAAGGACATGGTGCTGAGCGTCGACTGCCCGATCCTCGACACCGCCATGGGCGGCACGGTGCACCTCGAGGACCTGATGCTCATCGCCGACGATGGCGCCACGCCGATCCACGACGTGCCGCCGAACGTGCTCGTCGCCTGACCGCCGGCGCCGTTCGCCGCGCGACGTCGCGCCGGCGCGGCCCGGCCCGAGATCGGGCCGGGCCAGGCTGGGCCTCAGAACCGCATGGAGAAGCGCAGCCCCACCTGCCGCTTGGGCGCGAGCGGATAGAAGAAGGCGCGCTCGGTGGCCGTGCTGCCCGCCACGTTGTTCAGTGCCGGGCTCGGGTTGATCGCCTGCGGCACGTTCAGGTTCATCTGGTCGACATAGCGCACCACGGTGGAGGGCGTGCGATCGTCGGTGAGGTTGTCGACGAACACCGAGGCCGTCCAGCGCTCGCGCTCGAGACCCGCGCTGAGGTTCACGATGGTGCGATCGCCGGTCGAGGCGAGGTTGAAGACCTGGTCGTACTTGCGGCTGGTGTAGGAAGCATCGGCGCGGACGAAGGCCTTGGTCTGTGGACCCAGCTCGAAGCCGTAGCGGCCGAACACGCCGGCCTGGTTCGCCGGCACGCCCGCCGGATGCTTGCCCGCCACCGAAGGATTGCCGAACAGCTCGTTCGCTTCCGCATCGTTGAGCTCGACGAACTCGGCATTGACGTAGGAATAGCTGAGGCCGGCGGTCAGGCGCTCGGTCAGCGCCGCCTCGAGCTCGAGCTCGACGCCCTTCACCTCGGACTTGGCGGCATTGAGGATGTAGGACTGCGTCCCGCCCGTAGGGAAGACGAACGTGCTGGTGATCTGCTGGTTGGTCCAGTCGATGTAGAAAGCGGCGATGTTTGCCGTCAACCGCCCGTCGAGAAGCGTGCTCTTGACGCCGATTTCGTAGTTCTCGCTCTCCTCCTCGTCGGCGAACTGGATGTCCGGCGGGAAGCGCGGATCGGCATTGATCACACCCGGCTTGTTGCCGCGCGCCCAGTTCGCATAGCCCATGAGCTGCGGCGAGAATTTGTAGCGCGCGGTCACGCGCGGCGACGTCGACTCGAACTCGCGCTCGATCAGGCCGGTCGTGGGCTTGAAGTTGCCGATGGTGTCGGTCGCGCGCCGCAGCTCGCCGGTCAGGGAGAACTGATCGGTGATGTCCCAGGCGACCGAGCCGAACACGGCCCAGTTGTCGATGCGCGTCTCGCCCGAATCGACCGGCGGCGCGGTACCGGCGAAGTGCAGCTCCACCAGCGTCCGATCGCTGGTGTAGTAGTACCCGCCCAGCATCCAGCGCACCGCGCGGTCGGACGGCGAGTCGAGGCGCAGCTCCGTGGACCACTCGTCGCGGTCCGAAACCTCGTTGCGCAGTACCGACTGGCGCCGCACGACGTCGGTCGCCGCCCGCACCGCGCCCGGCGCCATCGGGATGGTCGTCAGCGCGAGCGCCGTGGCAGCCTGGTAGGTGGAGTCGTAGCCGTACTCCGACTCGGTCGAGAAGAAGCCGGAGTTCGAGGTCAGCGTGTAGTCGCCGAGATTCCAGCGCAGGGCGGCGGAAACGCGCGTGCTCTCGCGATCGATGCCTTCCTTGCCCTGCAGCCCGGGACGGTCCAGCGTGACGGAATTCTGCTCGATGACCTCGCCGCAGTAGTACTGGCGCGGCCTCGTCAGGTAGCAGTTGTTGCTGTAGCGGTCCTGCAGCACCACGGCCGCGAGGTCGTCGTCGTCCTTGCTGTAGCCGGCGCTGAGCGTGGCCGAGAACGTCTCGCTGGGACGGAACTCCAGCGCGCCGTTGAAGTTCTTCGACTCCTCGCCGCCGACCTTGCGGCCGTCGATGGTGTTGCGGTACATGCCGTCGAACGTATAGAAGCGCCCGTGCGCCACGTAGAAGAGCCGATCCTCGCTGATCGCGCCGCGCGACAGCAGGTTCACCTCGTAGTCGCCATAGTCGGCGGCGCGCAGGCTCACCCGGTTCTCGGGCTCGTTGCTGCCTTTCTTGGTGATGAAGTTGATCGCGCCGGAGAACGTCGCGCGGCCGAACAGCGCGGCCTGCGGCCCCTTGATGACCTCGACACGCTCGACGATGTCCATCGGGAACGCGAGGATCGAGTCGGAGTAGAGGATGCCATCGACGAAGACCGAGGCGTTGCCTTCGCCGAGGATGTTGGACATGCCGCGGATCACGGGACGGCTCACGCCGCCCTGCGCGCCGTAGCGGTTGAACTTCTCGAACGTGAAGCCCGGCGTGAAGCGCGTCAGGTCGTAGAGGTCGCGCGCGCCGGAGGACTCGATGTCGTCGCTGCTGAACGCGGCGATCGACAGCGGCACGTCCTGCAGACGCTCCTCGGCCTTGCGTGCCGTGACCACGACCTCCTCGAGCTGCTGCGCCGGCAGTGGTGCGGACAGCGGTACCAGTAAGGCCAGCGCGGCCGGCACGAGGGCCGGGTGACGGAACGGCCGGCGTGAAATCCGGCCACGGCGAACGATCTTCGCAGTCATTGGCAATCCCCCCCTAGTCCGACAAGACGGACTTCCCGCCCCGAGTGTAGTCCGTGACGGGCCGCGGACCCACAGAACTCTGGTGCGGGCGTACCGGGTGGCTCGGCAGCTCCGGAACGGACCTCTGGCGCCCCCGGATCTGCGCGTCGCGGCCGGTGGCCCTGATATCGTATCGGCGGGCACTGGAACCGCACCCGACGAGGTCATGCCCGGCATGCCGCAGAGATTCCCCGCCACCGCCCTGCTCTGCCACGCGCCATGACGTTCTCGATCGCGGCCCTGTCACCGCTGCTGATCCACGGCAGCCGCCCCCAAGCCGCCGACCGCAACATCGCGCGGCTCGCGGCGGCGCAGCGCACGCTGGTCGCAGCCGATTCCGATCTGCGCGTCGCGGTGCTGCCCTTCGGCTGTCTGTCGGGCGGCGCTGGCCTCGATGAGCCCTGGGCAGCCAGCGGCGCGGTCTCGCAGCTCGCACCCGTGGCGACGCGGCTCGGCCTGTACCTGGCCGGGGGGCGAGTGCTTCGCCGGCGCCACGACGGGCTTCATCGTCGCACCCGGCCAGGGCGTGGTCGCCGCCCAACCCGCGATCGGCGAAGGTCGCGGTGCCGCGCAGGTCGAGGTGCTCGACACGCCGCACGGCCGGCTGGCGGTGCTGGTCGGCGACGATGCGCTGCAGCCCGAGTACGCGCGGCTCGCGATGTTCGGCGGCGCCGAGCTGCTGCTCCTGCCCTGCGCGGAGCGGCTCGACGAGCGCTCGATCGCGCGCCGCCTGTCGCGCGGCGCGCGCGCCTGGGAGAACCATGCGGTCGTGGTGGCAGCCAGCCTCGGTGCCGCCGTCGACGAAGCGGGCCTCGCTGCCGCCGGCTTCACCGGCTGCGGCGCGCTCGAGATCTGGGATCACACGGGCCGCCCGCTCGCCGAGGGTGCGGC
>JADLDF010000131.1 GCA_020846815.1 Gammaproteobacteria bacterium
CTTCCGCCGTCGCGGCAGCATCCGCCTCGTCCGTCGCCGCACCCTCGAACTCGTCCACCGCGGACGGCTGTGCGGCAGAGGACGGCTCGCCCGTGGTCTCCGGCCACATCGGCGCGCTCGACGGCATCTGCTCAGGGGCTTCCGGCACCGGAGAGGTTGCGGGGACGTCGGCTGCCAGCAACGCGCCGCCCGTCGCGAGCGCCTGCAGCTGCGCGATCAGCGCCTCCGGCTGCCGCGGGTACTGGCCCGCGGCCACGCGGTCGCGCATGCGCGCAAGCTCGTCGACGCCGGCCTGCAGCGCGGCGAGCGTGTGCTCGTCCGGGGACACGAGGCCGAGCTCGATGTGACCGATCGCGGTCTCGAGCTCGTGGCTGAGGTCGCCCATCGAGCGCACGCCGGCCATGCGCGCACCGCCCTTGAGGGTGTGCAGCGGCCGCTTCAGCGCATCCAGGGCCGCGGCATCGTGACGCGCGCCCGCCCAGCCCTGCAGCGCAGCCTCGATGGTCTCGAGCAGCTCGGCGGCTTCCTCCGTGAAGATGCCGGCGATGTCCGGATCGAAGGCCTCGGCGTCGGCATCGGCCTGCGGCTCCGGCACGGGCTCCGCCTGCGATTCCTGTTCCGGCCGAGCCTGAGCCTCGGCCCGGTGCTCCGACGCGACATGCAGCGCGAGCACTTCGGAGGCCGCGGCCGCGGTCGCCTCGGCCGCCGCGGCGATCCGTCGATCGAGATCGGCCTCGGCCGCGGCGATGCGCGCGCGCAGCACGTCGTGGTCGATGAAGAAACCGCTGCTCTCGTCCGGATGACGTGCAACCTGCAGCATCGCCTCCATGCAGTCCTCGAGCAGCCCGAGGTCCGTCGACGACAGACCGACGCCGCTGTTCCAGCTGCGGCGCAGCCAGTGATCGAGCGGCTCGGCGAGCCGGATGCCATGGCGCTGCTCGGCCATCTTGGAGCTGCCGCTGAGCGTGTGGCAGGCGCGATAGACCGCCTCGCTCAGGCGATGCGGCTCGGCGCGGCGGCGCTGCTCGGCAATGAACGCGCGCACCGTCTGCACGTGGGTGTCGGTTTCGCGCAGGTAGATCTCGCGCAGCGCGTTCGCCTCGCGGCTCGCCGTATCGGCGAGGGGATCGTCGGAGGTTTCCGGCGCTGCGGCCTCCCAGCCCTGCACCTCGAACGGCGGCGCAGCCGGTTCGCGCGGCAGCGACGCGGCGCCTTCCGCGGCCAGGACCGGCCCCGTCTCCGGCGCCGCGTCGGTCGGGGCGGGCATCACATGCCCGCCGACCCAGGTCGGCGGCTCGCCGTCGGGTTCGGATTCGGCCACGGCCTCAGCGCCGGGCCCGGTCGTCGCCGCAGACGCGGCGGAATCCACCGCGGCCGCCGGCGTGGCGGCCGCACCGTCCTCGTCACCGGCTGTGGCGAGTGGCGCCAGCGCGGGGAACAGTCCGCTGGCGGCAGCGACGTCGGCCTGGCCGGAGGCGAGCGCGTGAGCGCGCGCTACCAGCATTGGCACGTCGAGCGTGACCACCGGCCCGCCCGCGAGCTGCTCGACCAGCAGCGGCGCGATCGCCACGGCCTCGCGCAGCGGCGCGGCGACGGCCGGCGTGCGCTCGAGGGTGCCGTCGAGCAGGCGGTTCAGCAGGTTCTCGATCGACCAGGCGAACTCGGCGAGATCGGTGGCCCCGACCATGCGGCCGCTGCCCTTGAGCGTGTGGAAGGAGCGGCGCACCGTGCGCAGCGCCTCGAGGTCGCCGGGATTGCGTTCCCACTCGGGGAAATGCTGCGAGATCCGCTCGACCTCCTCGCGTGCTTCCTCGATGAAGACCGCCAGCAGCTCGGGATCGACCTCGGTCGGCGGCGGCCGCAGCGGCGCCTGGCCACGGCGTGCGGCTTCGGGCGGAATCGATACGCTGCCGGCTGCCGGCAGCACCGGTGGTGCACCGAGCGCCGAGTGCGCGAACTCGGCGGACTCGGCCGACTCCGGCAGCGACGCAGCGGCTTCGACGGACTCGACCGGCTCCGCCGGGGCCGCGGTCGCGGCCGCTTCGGCATCCACGGCGGTCTCGATGTCCGGCGACGACGTGGCCGCCGTCGGCTCGGCCGGCAGCAGCGCCGGAGCGAGCACCGGTGGCAGCGTGCCCGCATCCGCCGTCGGCGTCGCGGCCGCGGACGGACGTGACACCGCCGGATCGAGCTTGACGGTCTCGGCGAACGACGCCGGCGGCAGCGTCGGCGTGACCGTGGGCGCCTCGGCCGCCGGCGCGCCGAGCAGCGCGTCGAGACAGGCCTGCGCGTTGTCGAGCATGTAGCCCGGCTCGGCGCGCCCGGCCTCGAGCGTCTCCATGTAGTACTCGACGCTGACGATCGCGTCGGCGAGCCGGTCGAGGTAGCTGGCGGCGAGCCGCGAGCCGCCGGGCTGCATGACGCGCTTGAGGCAGGTGGCGATCGACTCGACGACCGCGACGGCGCGCGTGCGGCCGAGCATCAAGAGCCCCGCCTTGATGCCGCGCATCAGCTCCGGCCAGGCGTCGAGCCCGGCCGCGTCGACGCTGCCGCCTACGTTTTGCGCGATCGTGTCCTTGATGCGCGCCAGGTTGACGATGCACTCGCGCAGCACGGCCGACTGGACGTGCAGGAACTCCTCGCTGGCGAGCTCGCCCGAACCGTCGCGCTGCGGCGCACCCGCACCCGCGGGACTGCCGTCGCCGGCGCGATCGGGCACGATCATCTTCAGCAGGCTGCTGTCGAGCCGATCCTCGATGTTGATCAGCGTGGTCGCGATCTCGACCAGCAGCGCCTCGGTCGGCGGCGTGCGTCCCGCGACGATGTCGTCGAGGCGGCCGAGCTCGCCCTGGATGTGGCCGCGCAGCTCGCCGAGACCGAGCACGCCGAGCGTGTCGCCGATCTTGCGCAGCAGCTCGAGCTGCGGCGCGAGCTCGCCGGGCTGGCCGCCGCCGCGGCGCACGAAGATGTCCAACGTATCCTTGACCTTGCCGAGATCCTCGCGGATCGCCGCGGCCACGGTCTGCATGAGCTTGATGCTGGGCGCGGACAGCGTCTCGCGCGCCTCGTCGATGGCCTGGTCGACCGGCAGCAGCTCGTCGAGGC
>JADLDF010000132.1 GCA_020846815.1 Gammaproteobacteria bacterium
CGATCACGACGTCGTCCCAGGACAGCGTGAAGGCCAGCAGCCAGCCCGAGACGATCGCGGGCAGGATCAGCGGCAGCGTGATCCGCAGGAACACCTTCGCCGGCCGCGCGCCGAGATCGAGCGCGGCCTCCTCGAGGGATTCGTCGAAACCCGTGAGCCGCGACTGCACGACCACGGTGACGTAGGCCATCGCGAAGGTCACGTGGGCGATCGTGATCGTCAGCATGCCACGCCCCTGCGGCCAGCCGGTGAGCTGCTCGAGTGCGACGAACAGCAGCAGCATCGACAGTCCGGTGATGACCTCGGGCATGACCAGCGGCGCGGTCGTCATGCCCGAGAGCAGCGCACGGCCGCGGAACGCGCCGAACCGCGCCAGGACCAGGCCGGCGAGCGTGCCGAGCACCACGGCTCCGGTCGCGGTCATCGCGGCGATCTTGATCGACAGCCAGGCGGCGCCGACGATCTGCTCGTTGCTCAGCAGCAGCCTGTACCACTTTAGCGTCGGCGAGTTCGCCGCGTCCCAGACGGTGACCAGCCGCGAATTGTTGAAGGAAAAGACGATCATCGTGATGATCGGCAGGTAGAGGAACGCGAGCCCCAGTGCCAGGGCAGCGTGCCGGAACCAGCCGCGCGACCTCACCGCTGTCCCCCGAGCTCGCGATTCTGGAACCGCTGGAACAGCACGATCGGGACCAGCAGCAGCAGCAGCAGCGCGATCGCCACGGCACTCGCCACCGGCCAGTCGCGGTTCGAGAAGAACTCGTCCGACAGCACGCGCCCGATCATGAGCTGGTCGCTCCGGCCGAGCAGCGACGGGATCACGAACTCGCCGACGGCCGGGATGAACACCAGCAGCGAACCGGCGATCACGCCGGGCATCGACAGCGGCAGCGTGATGCGCAGGAAGCCGGTCAGCGGGCGCGCGCCGAGGTCCGCCGCTGCCTCGAGCAGCTGCAGGTCGTGCTTTTCGAGGTTCGAGTACAGCGGCAGGATCATGAACGGCAGATAGGAATAGACGATGCCGACATAGACGGCGAAGTCGGTGTAGAGCAGCGTCAGGGGTTCGTCCAGCAGGCCGAGGCCCATGAGCACGTTGTTGATGGCCCCGTCGGTCTTCAGCAGCCCCACCCACGCATACACCCGCAGCAGGAACGAGGTCCAGAACGGCAGGATGATCAGCATGAGATAGAGGTTGCGCAAAGTCGGCGACGCCCGCGCGATCGCGTAGGCCATCGGGTAGCCCAGCCCCAGGCAGAGCAGCGTCGAGACGGCCGCGACCTTGACCGAGTAGAAGAACGTGCTGACGTAAAGATCGTCGGTCAGCAGGAAAAGATAGTTGTTCAGATTGAAGGTGACGATGAGCCGGTGCGCATCCTCGATCCACTGCCACAGCGGCGCGTAGGGCGGCATCGCGAGGCGGACCTCCGAGAAGGAGATCTTCAGCACGATCAGGAACGGCACCAGGAAGAACAGCAGCAGCCAGGTGAACGGCAGCGCGATCACCAGGCGCTGGCCGGCCCAGTGCTGGCGCACGTACTGCGACCAGCGCGGCGGACCGAAACGGTAGAACAGCCCGACCAGCGCGCCGAGACGGCCGGAGCCGAACTGGCGAGGGAGCGCCAAGCCTGGTGCGGCGCGGGGCATGCTACTGGGTCAGCACCACGGGGCTGGTCGGATGCCAGCTCAGCCAGACGGTCTCGTCCCAGGAGATGCGGTCTTCGGCGTGGCGCTCGATGTTCGGCAGCGTCACGCGCAGCATCCGGCCGCCTTCGCTGCGCACCAGGTAGACCGACAGATCGCCCATATAGGCGATCTCCTTCACGATACCGCGTTCGAGGTTTGCCTCGCCGGCCGGCCGCTCGCGCGATAGCTCGATCTTTTCCGGCCGGATCGCGACCCAGACGATCGCGCCGGGCGCGGAGCTGATGCCGTGGTCGACGTAGACGGTGCGTGCGAGCTCGGGGCAGCGGATGCGGACGTGATCGGGCTCGTCCTCGACGAGCTGCCCTTCGAACATGTTGACCGAACCGATGAAATCGGCGACGAACTTCGAGGTCGGGTATTCGTAGATGTCGGTAGGCGTGCCGACCTGGACGATCTCGCCGCGATCCATGACCCCGATGCGCGAGGCGAGCGTCATCGCCTCCTCCTGGTCGTGGGTCACGACGACGAAGGTGACGCCGAGGCGCTCCTGCAGGATGAAGAGCTCGAACTGCGTGTGTTCGCGCAGCTTTCTGTCGAGTGCGCCGAGCGGCTCGTCGAGCAGCAGCAGCTTGGGCCGCTTGACCAGCGCGCGGGCGAGCGCGACGCGCTGGCGCTGCCCGCCCGAGAGCTGGTGCGGCTTGCGCTTCGCGAACTCGCCGAGCTTGACGATGTCGAGCATCTCGGCGACGCGCCGCTCGATCTCCGGCCGGGCCAGGCGCTCCTGCTCGAGCCCGAAAGCGACGTTCTTCTCGACCGTCATGTGCGGGAACAGCGCATAGGACTGGAACATCATGTTGACCGGGCGCTCGTAGGGCGGCGTGTCGGCCATGTCCTGCCCGTCGATGTAGATGCGCCCCGAGGTCGGCGTTTCGAAGCCCGCGAGCATGCGCAGCAGCGTGGTCTTGCCACAACCGGAACCGCCGAGCAGGCAGAAGATCTCCCCCTCGAGGATCGTCAGCGAGACGTTGTCGACGGCGACGAAGTCACCGAAGCGCTTGGTGATGTTCTCGATGCGGACGTACTCGCGGCCCCCATCGGCGGCACGGGGCATCGCGGTTTCCGGCGGCTTGTCGGCCATGTGTGGCTCTTGTTCTTCCCCTGGCTCTGCAGCGCCCCGCCGCGGCGCGCGCGGCGGGGCCGAAGGCGAATGCTAGCGACGGCTCACTTGCCGGTCTTGAAACGGGTCCAGGTCCGGGTGAGCAGACGCGTGAACTGCGGCGACTCGGTGATGTCGACGACCAGCTTCGGCTTGACCTCGGCTGACGGATAGACGCCTCGGTCGTTGCGAACGGCCTCCGTGACCAGCGGCCACGAGGCTGCGTTGCTGTTCGCGTAGTTCACGAAGCTGCTGTTCTTCGCCGCGACTTCGGGGCGAAGAAGGTAGTCGATGAACAAGTGCGCGTTCTTCGGGTGCTGGGCGTCGGCCGGAATCGCCAGCATGTCGAAGAACATGATCGCACCCTCCCTGGGGATCAGGTAGTTGATCTCGATGCCCTTGCCCGCCTCGCGCGCGCGGTCGCGCGACTGCAGCACGTCGCCGGACCAGCCGAGCGACAGGCAGACCTCACCGTTGGCGAGGTCCTCGATGTACTTCGAGGAATTGACGTATTTGACGTAAGGCCGGATCGCCATCAACACCTTCTCGGCCGCCGCCAGATCCTCCGGCTTCTCGCTGTTGGCGTCCTTGCCGAGCCAGATCAGCACCGTGCCCAGGATCTCGGACGGCGCATCGAGCAGCGTGACGCCGCAATCCTTGAACCGGGAAACCACCTTCGGGTCGTAGAACATCGCGAAGCTGTCGACCGGCGCGTCCGCCATGCGCTCCTTGATCTTGACGACGTTGTAGCCGATGCCCGAAGTGCCCCAGAGGTAGTTCACCGCATGCTCGTTGCCGGGATCGTGGATCGCGATGCGCTGCGTGATCTCCGGATCGAGGTTCTCGAGGTTCGGCAGCAGCGACTTGTCGAGCTTCTGGAAGACGTTGGCCTGGATCTGCCGCTGCAGGTACGACGCCGACGGCACGACGATGTCGTAGCCGGTGTTGCCGGTGAGCAGCTTGGTTTCGAGCACTTCGTTGGAGTCGAAGACGTCGTAGTTGATCTTGATGCCGGTCTCGCGGGTGAAGTCCTCGAGCACGGTCGGATCGATGTAGTCGGACCAGTTGTAGACGTTCAGTACCTTCTCTTCGCCCGTGTCGACGCCGCCGGCGACCGCCGCTGCAGCGGCAGGCGTCTCCGGGCTCGCCGCAGGCTTCTGGCCGCAGCCGGCCAGCAGCAGCGCGACCGTGGCCGCGACCGGCAGGGCGAGGGAGCGAAGGGACGTCTTCATCGCGGATTCTCCAGGATCGGTGCGCCGGACGACGCTTTCGCACTTATATAACAGCGGCCACGGAGTGAGAAGCCTCGCTTCAGACACGGCCCTCGCGCCGCAGCTCGTGGTGCAACTCGTCGAGCGAGCGCAGCACCCGGACGAGCAGCTCATCGATCTCGTCGCGCCCGATCACCAGCGGCGGCGCGACGATCATCGTATCCCAGACGGCGCGCATCACGAGGCCGTTGCGCAGGCAGATCTCG
The DNA here is from genome assembly GCA_020846815.1 of Gammaproteobacteria bacterium. Next base: position 4,278 of record JADLDF010000132.1, read on the forward strand.
CGGCAGCGCAAGCCGATTTCGCCGCGCGACGGAAAGAACTCCCGCGACGGCTTGCGGGGCACGAGCTCGATCGCACCGAACAGCCCGAGGCAGCGCGCCTCGCCGACCAGCGGATGCGCAGCCAGCTCGCGCCAGCGGCCGGCCCAGTACGGCGCGAGCTCGTCGCGGACACGCTCGACCACGCGCTCGGCGCGCAGCAGGCGCAGGTTCTCGAGCGCCACGGCGCAGGCCACGGGATGGCCGGAATAGGTGAAACCGTGAGCGATCTCCCCACCCTTCTCGATCAGCACCTCGGCGACGCGATCGGCGACCATGAGCGCGCCGAGCGGCTGGTAGCCCGAGGTGATCGCCTTGGCGAGCGTCATGAAGTCCGGCCGCGTGCCGTAGTGTTCACAGCCGAACCAGCGGCCGGTGCGGCCGAAGCCGCAGATGACCTCGTCGGAGGCGAGCAGGATGCCGTAGCGATCGACGATGCGCTGGATCTCCGGCCAGTAGCTCTCCGGCGGGATGATCACGCCGCCGGCGCCCTGCACCGGCTCGCCGATGAAGGCCGCGACCCGCGACGGCCCGAGCTCGAGGATCTTCGCCTCGAGCTCGCGCGCGGCACGCAGGCCGAACTCTTGCGGGTCGAGCTCGCCACCGCACTCGAACCAGTACGGCTGGCCGATGTGGACGATGCCCGGGATCGGCAGGCCGCCCTGGGCGTGCATCGGTTTCATGCCGCCGAGCGAGGCACCGGCCAGGGTGCTGCCGTGGTAGGCATTCCAGCGGCTGATGATCACGTCGCGCTGCGGCTCGCCGCGCAGCTGCCAGTAGCGCCGTACCAGCCGCACCAGCGTGTCGTTGGCCTCGCTGCCCGAGCCGGTCAGGAACGCGTGCCGGAACTGCGGCGGCGTGAGCTCGGCGAGGGCCGCAGCGAGCTCGATCGCCGGCGGGTTCGCCGACTGGAAGAAGCTGTTGTAGTACGGCAGCTCGAGCATCTGCCGGTACGCCGCCTCGGCGAGCTCACGCCGCCCGTAGCCGAGCGCGACGCACCAGAGCCCGGCCATGCCGTCGAGCAGCCGGTTGCCGTCGGAATCGTGCAGCCAGACACCTTCGGCATGCGTGACGATGCGTGCACCCCGGGCCGCGAGGCCCTTGTGGTCGGTGAACGGATGGAGGTAGTGGGCGCTGTCGAGCGCGCGCCACTCGGCGGTGCTGCGGCTCATACGTTCAGCAGCAGATGCTCGCGCTCCCAGGAGCTGATGACCTGCAGGAAGACCTCGTATTCGGCTTCCTTGACCAAGGTGAACGCCGAGACGAAGGCTTCGCCGAGCAGCCCGATCAGCGGTTCGCACTCGCGCAGGCCGCGGATCGCCTCGTCGAGGTTGCGCGGCAGCGAAAACGGCAGGTCGTGGGCGCTGCCGGTGATCGGGTCGGTCGGCGTCAGACCCTCCACCATGCCGAGGTAGCCGCAGGCCAGCGATGCCGCGATCGCGAGATAGGGATTGGCATCGGCGCCGGAGAGACGGTTCTCGACGCGCCGCGACTGGCCATCCGACATCGGCACGCGCAGCCCGGCAGTGCGGTTGTCGTAGCCCCACTGCACGTTGATCGGCGCGACCTGGAAGCGGGTGATGCGCCGGTAGGAGTTGACGTTCGGCGCGAGCAGCGCCATGGCCGCCGGCAGATAGCGCTGCAGCCCCGCGA
>JADLDF010000133.1 GCA_020846815.1 Gammaproteobacteria bacterium
AACGGCCTGTTCACGCTGCCCGGCCTGCTGAAGCTGAAGGTCGTGAAGAAGCCCGCCACCAAGGCGCGCGAAGGCATCAACCCGTTCACGGGCGAGAAGATGACCTTCAAGGCCAAGCCGGCCTCGAGGAAGGTCCGCGCGATGCCGCTGAAGAACCTGAAGAATTTCGTCAACTGAAGCCGCCCGCGCGGCCTTGCGGAGCCTACGGGGCTCCGGCGGCGGCGCGACGATTCGGCAGAACCGGGCCCGATGCAGTCCGCTGCACCGGGCCTTTTTCTTGGAAGATCATCGCCATGGATGGCCGACGAAGAAAGGTCCGGGTCGGACGACGCCGGGGGACGCCGCCGACCCGGACACAGGGTCCCCGCGCCGCGGCGCCGGGGTGCACCGCCGCGGGGATCGGGGTCAGCTCAGCCGGCGGCCCGCATCACGGGGCATCACGCTGCCGTTCACGGCGCTCGGCCATGCGCTGCTTGCGTGCCTCGCTGCGCTCGGCCTGCCGGGTTTCCATCTTCTGGCGCTGTTCCGGCGTCAGCACGGCCCAGACCTGGCGGCGCAGCTGGGCGCCATTGGTGACGGCACGGGAAGCGAGGTCGCCGGCGCTGCGCGCGACCTCGGCCACGACCGCGTCGTAGTTCGCATCGCCCGGCTTCACGCCCCGCAGCTTCTCGGCGTTCTGGCGCGCGAGGTCACGGACCTGGTCCATCTCGGGGCGCGCGGATTCGAAGACGCCCTTGAGCTTCTGCTTCTGGTCGTCGGTGAGCTGCAGCTCGCCGGCCATGCGCTCGAGCATGCGCGGATGCGTACCGCCCGCCAGCGCGCCGGCGCCGCCATCCATCATGCTCATCGGAGGCCTGTCGCCGACGTGGCCGCCAGGTCCCTTGCCGGGGCCGGCGCCCGGGCCCGCGGACGCGATACCGGCGCCGGTCGCGACCAGTGCCGCAAGCCCGAGCCATGCCTGTCTGTTCATCATCGGATCTCCTGTCTGAGCCGCATGGGGAAGATGCCGGATTGGACCGACGAGCGGCGTGGAGTTTCCGTCAACGGGGTGCAAAGTTGTGTCAAGGGTGCCGACGGCCGTGGCGGCCGCGCCCGACCGGCGGCAACATGGCGCGAAGCGACGGAGACCCGAGCCCATTCGCGCGCGCATCCTGATCATCGACGACGACCGCGAGCTGGCGACCATGCTGGCTGAGTTCCTCGACCACGAGGGCTTCGAGGTACAGCTCGCGCACGAAGCCCCCGCTTCGCCGCTCGAGCTCGCGACCGGCGCTCCGCCCGACCTGGTCGTGCTCGACGTGATGCTGCCGGGCCGCAGCGGCTTCGACCTGCTGCGCGAGCTGCGCGCGCGTGAGGCCCGGCTGCCGATCCTGATGCTGACTGCGCGCGGCGATGCCGTCGACCGCATCCTCGGGCTCGAGCTCGGCGCCGACGACTATCTCTCCAAACCCTTCGACCCGCGGGAGCTCGCAGCCCGCATCCGTGCCGTGCTGCGCCGGGCGCAGGCGCCGGCTGCCGGCGACGGCGACGAATCACCCACCGAGCTGCAGGCCGGCACGCTGCGCCTCGACCTCGCGCGCCGCCGCGCCGACTACGGCAGCACGCCGGTCGAGCTGACGGCTGCGGAGTTCCGCGTGCTGGCGCGGCTGGTGCGCGAAGCCGGCCATCTGGTGAGCCGCGCGGAGCTGACCGAGCATGCGCTCGGCCGCAAGCTCACGCTGTACGACCGCAGCATCGACACGCACGTCAGCAACCTGCGCCGCAAGCTCGAGCGCACCGGTGCCCGCGGCATCGAGATCCGCGCGGTGCGCGGCGCCGGCTACGAGCTGCTCGCGGAAGATGCGCCATGACCCGCCTGTCGCTGCGGATCTTCGTGTCGTTCTTCGCCGCGATGCTGGTCATCGGCACCGGGGCGATCCTCATCACCTGGTGGATCCTCGCCGAGCGCCAGGACGACAGTGCCGCGGCGCTGCGCGACGCCGCGAGCCGCGCGGCCGCGGCGCTCGCCCGCGGCGGCCGGCCTGCGCTCTCCGGCTGGCTGCGCGAGCATGCCGCGGCGCGCCACGACCGCCCGCTGCTGGTCATCGACGACCACGGCCGCGAGCTGCTGGGCCGGCCGCTGCCGCCGCGCTACGGCGGGACGCACTGGGCGACGCCGCCGCTGCGGATCGACGGGGCGCCGGGCGTGGTGCTGCAGCCGCCGGAGCGCCTGCCGGTGCTCATCGATGCGGACGGCACGCATTACCGGCTGCTGCTGCAGTCCCGCCGCACGGGTGGCCGGCTGCCGCCGTTCGTGCTGCCCGACGCCCGCGGCCCGCTGCTGCTGCTGGCGGTCGCGGTCACTGCGCTGGTGAGCTTCGCGCTGGCGCGCTCGATCACGCGGCCGATCCGCGACCTGCAGCGCGCCACCCAGGCGCTCTCCGGCGGCGAACTCGGCACGCGGGTCGCGGCCGCGACCCGCAACCGTCGCGACGAGCTCGGCCGGCTCGCCGCCTCGTTCGACGCCATGGCCGCGCGGCTCGCGACGCTGATCGAGGTGCGCGAGCAGCTGCTGCGCGACGTATCGCACGAGCTGCGCTCGCCGCTGGCGCGTATGCGCCTCGCGACCGGCCTCGCGCGCCAGTCGGGCGCCGACGTGCCGCGGCAGCTCGAGCGGCTCGAGACCGAGATCGAGCGCCTCGACGAGCTCATCGGCCGCGTGCTCGACGTGGCGCGCCTCGACTCCGGCGCCGGCGCGATCTCGCCCGAAAGGCTGGATCTGGCCGAGCTGGTCGATCGCCTGGCTGCCGATGCACGCTACGAGGCCGAAGCCTCCGGCCGGCGTGTCGCATGGCGCCCCGAGATGGCGAGCTGCCGCATCGACGCCGATCCCGCCTGGGTCGCCGCCGCGATCGAGAATGTGGTCCGCAATGCGCTGCGCCATACCCCCGAGGGCACGGAGGTCGCGATCACGCTGCGGCCGGCGCCCGGGGGCGGAGCGGAGATCATCGTCGAGGACTCGGGGCCGGGCGTACCGGACGCGGAGCTGCCGCGGATCTTCGAGCCGTTCCACCGCGTGGCGACGGCGCGCGACCGCGGCAGCGGCGGTGCGGGACTGGGTCTCGCGATCGCGGCCCGGGTCATGCGCGCGCATGGCGGATCGATCGAGGCCGCCAACCGTCGCGATGCCACCACGGACACGCCGCGCGGCCTCGCGATCACGCTTCGGCTGCCGAACGCGCCTCCGCCCGCTCCCCGGCCGACGTCATTCTGACCGCGGGCGCGGCGCCCGCCACGGCACCGGCACGCCAGTCGAGCCCGAGCTGCAGCCGCACCCGCAGGCCCGGACCAGCGTCCTCGAGCTGCAGCGTGCCGCCGTGCAGGCGCGCCGCCGCCGCGGCGATCGCGAGCCCCAGACCTGAGCCCGGCTTGCGCCCCGCGGTCTCGAGCCGCACGAACGGACGCAGCGCCTGCTCGCGCGCGTGCACGGGGATGCCCGGGCCGGCATCGGTGATCACGAAGGCCGGTCCGCGCGTCGCCGTCGCCGGCTCGAGTGCGAGCCGCAGCGGCGTGCCTGCCGGCGAGTACTTGATCGCGTTCTCGAGCAGGTTGCCGAGCGCCTGGAACAGGATCTGGCGGTGCGCCAGCGTCACCGCGGGCCGGATGTCGCGCCCGAGCCGCTGCTGACGCTCCTCGGCCAGCGGCTCGAACAGGTCCGCGACGTCGGTCGCGAGCGCGGCGAGGTCGGTACGCTCCATGGCATCGCGCGACAGGCCGGCCTCGGCACGGGCGAGGTCGATCAACGCGCTGAAGGTGCGCAGCGCATGCTCGGCCTCGGCCTCGGCGCTGGCCAGCAGCTCGTCGCGCTGCACCGCATCGGTGGTGTCGCGCGCCGCCCCGATCGCGCGCTGCAGCCGCATCAGCGGCGTGCGCAGGTCGTGCGCCAGGCTCTCGGTCGCGGTGCGCATGCCGGTCACCAGCGCCTCGTTCTGGTCCAGCATCTCGTTGAACACGCGCGCCAGCGAGCCGAGCGCATCGAGGCGCTGGCCCTCGGGCGCCCGCGCCTTCATCTGGCCGCGCATGATCTCGCGCGCGGCCTGGGCGATGC
>JADLDF010000134.1 GCA_020846815.1 Gammaproteobacteria bacterium
GACGCGCCAGCAGCATCTGCACGAGTCGCGAGATCTCCTGCGCCGACAGGCCGATGCCGCCGCGCAGCGAATCGACGCGCGCCTCGAACGCGGCGGCGCTGCGCAGCGGTTCGCGGCCGTCGAGGAACACGGTCATCACGATGCGATCGAGCAGGTCGTCGCGCAAGTCGCGGCCGGCGCCGGACTCGGGACGCAGCACTGGGGAGGTAGCGACACCGCGATAGACAAGCTCGGGATTCAGCCCGGGATGGGCGGTGAGGCCACGATAGGCGAGCTCGGCCTGCACGTTGATCGGCAGATCGCGGCGCAGCGGCTTCAGCTCACGCCCCAGCACCAGCCGGATCAGACGCGTGCAGCCGCGCTCGTGGCTGATCCGTGCCTCCGCGGGCGTGGCGAAGGCGCGCAACCCGACGCCGTCGCCCTCGTCGACCAGGGCCGGGTAGCCGAGCTGGCGGCGGCCGGGCGGTCCGACCTCCTGACGCTCGGCGAGGTCGCCAAAGACCCAGCTGCGCGCGCCGCTGGTCAGCCGCGACTGCTTCGCATAGTCCTGCTCGGACGCGGCGGCGTGGCGGCCCTGCAGGTCGGCGAGGCTGCGCGAGCGCGCCAGCGTCCGGCCCGTGTCGTCCACCAGCAGGAAGTTCATGCGCAGATGCGGCGGCAGCAGGTCTTCGCGGAACGCATCGCGCGGCACCGGCATGCCCGCGTCGCGCGACAGAGCCTCCGCGAGCCGTGCATGCAGCGAACCGCGGCCCGATTCGAGCCGGGGCAGCACGCGCGCGACCGCGTCCGGCACCGGCACGAAGTGCACGCGCAGGGCCTTCGGCAGCGCGCGCACCAGCGCCGTGACTTTCTCCTCGAACAATCCCGGCACCAGCCACTCGAACGGCTCCTCCGGCAGCTGGTTCAGCACGTGCAGAGGCACGATCGCCGAGACGCCGTCGTCCTCGTGGCCCGGATCGAAGCGATAGCGCAGCTGCACGACCAGCGGCCCCGCGGACAGGTGGTCCGGGAAGCGCGCGGCATCGAGCTCGACGTCGCCGGCCGCGATGTCCTTTTCGGTCAGCCAGAGGCATCGCGGATCCCCGCTCTCCGCCTCGCGCCGCCAGCGCTCGAACGCGGCACCGGTCGATATGCCTTCGGGCAGGCGCGCATCGAAGAAATCGTAGAGCCTCCCCTCGTCGGCGAGCAGGTCGACGCGCCGCCCTTTCTGCTGCAGGTACTCGGCGTCCTCGAGCAGCTTGCGATTGTGGGCGAGGAAAGGCGCGCGCGTGTCGTACTCCATCTGCACCAGCGCATGGCGGATGAACAACTCCCGCGCGGCCTGCGGATCGACGCGCTCGTACGGCACGCGCCGGCCCGACGACAGCGTCAGGCCGAACAGCGTCGTGCGCTCGTACACCGCGGCGCGCGCCGCGCGTCGCTCCCAGTGCGGATCGTAGTGCTGGCGGCGCAGCAGATGCGCGCCGACCTGTTCGACCCAGGCGGGGTCGATGCGCGCGACGGTGCGGGCGTAGACCTTGGTCGTCTGCACCTGCTCGGCGCTGACGATCCAGGCGGGCCGAGCCTTGAACTGGCCGGAGCCGGGATGGATGAAGAGCTTCGTGCCGTTGGCACCGAGGTACTCGCCCTGCTCCTTACGCTGCGCAATCTGCGACAGCAGGCCCGCGAGCAGGGCACGATGGATCCCGTCGTACTGCGCCGGCTGTGCATTCAGGCGCAGCCCGAACTCGCCCTTGACGAGCTCCATGACCTGGCCGTGCACGTCCTGCCACTCGGTGAGCCGCAGGTAGGACAGGAAATTCTCCTTGCACCAGGCGCGCAAGCGCGCGCGCGAGAGCTGCGCGCGCTGCTCGCTGAAGGCGCGCCACAGCTTGAGCAGCGACAGGAAGTCGGACTGCTCGTCGCGCAGCGGCGCATGCTTCTGGTCGGCCTGGGTCTGTTTGTCGGCGGGCCGGTCGCGCGGATCCGGCACCGAAAGCGCGGCGGCGATGATCGCCACCTCCTCGAGGCAGTGCTCCGTGGCACCGGCGAGCAGCATGCGGCCGAGGCGCGGATCCAGCGGCAGCTTCGCGAGCCGCCGGCCCACCTCGGTCAGGCGGCCGTCTTCCGACAGCGCGCCGAGCTCGCGCAGCGTGCGCTGGCCGTCGCGGACGTAGCGGCCGTCGGGCGGCTCGACGAACGGAAAGGCCTCGACGTCACCGAGCTGCAGCGCGTGCATCTGCAGGATCACGGCCGCGAGATTGGTGCGCTGGATCTCGGGCTCGGTGAACTCGGGGCGAGCGAGGAAGTCCTCGTCGGAATACAGACGGATCGCGATGCCCGGCCCGATGCGGCCGCAGCGGCCGGCGCGCTGGTTCGCCGAGGCGCGTGAGATTTTCTCGATCGGCAGCCGCTGCAGACGGCTGCGATGACTGTAGCGGCTGATGCGCGCGACGCCCGTGTCGATGACCGCCCGGATGCCGGGCACGGTCAGCGAGGTCTCGGCGACGTTGGTCGCGAGCACGATGCGGCGCCGGCCCGAGGAGCGGAACACGCGCTGCTGCTCGTCCTGCGAGAGCCGCGAATACAGCGGCAGCACCTCGCAGCCCTGCGGATGGTGCTTGCGCAGCGACTCCGCGGTCTCGCGGATCTCGCGCTCGCCGCTCAGGAACACCAGGA
>JADLDF010000135.1 GCA_020846815.1 Gammaproteobacteria bacterium
GTGGAGGGCTTCCTGGAAGAACTTCACGCCGAGCGCGATCAGCGCCAGCGACAGGCCGAGATAGAGCGGTGCGAGCAGCCAGCGGCTCGCGAACAGCAGGCGTTCGATGTATTTCTCGAGCATCGGGGTTCCGTGGCAGCGACGGTCGGGCGTGCCCGGCCGGGGTCCTTGGGCCGCCGGCGACCGCGGGCGCGGATCGCGACGGGGCGGCGATGATGTCGGAAGCCGCCGCCGCTGTCATCCCCCGGTGCGGCGGTCCTCGAGCACCGTGCCGGCGGCGAGGATTTCGGCCTCGTGGGCGGCGTGGCGCCAGGGCTCGCGCAGCGCATCGCCCTCCCATTCGAGGCTCGAAGGCAGCTCCAGCAGGCGACGCGCGTAGCCGGCCGCGGCGGCGCCGAGCGGCAGATCGTAGCTGCGCACGCGGTAGGCCACGGGCAGGTAGAACGCGTCGACCGCCGTGAACGCGGTGCCGGCGAGGAAGGGCCCGCTCGAGCGTGTCAGGCCCTCGCTCCAGAGCTCGTCGAGGCGGGCGAGCTCGCGGCGCAAACCGTCGGAGATGCGGTGCAGGCGCAGGTGCACGCCGACCGTCATGCTGCACTCGTTGCGCAGCACCGCGAATCCCGAGTGCATCTCGGCCGCGGCGCTGCGTGCCCAGGCGCGCGCGACCCGATCGGCGGGCCAGACGGCGGCATGGCGCTCGGCGACGTACTCGACGATCGCCAGCGAATCCCAGACGACGGTCGTGCCGTCGACCAGGCAGGGCACCTTGCCGCTGGGCGAGAACGCGCGGAACCGTGTGTGATTGTCGTGCTCCTCGAAGGGCACCAGTTTTTCCTCGAACGGGATGCCGAGGGTCCGCAGCAGGCTCCAGGGCCGCAGCGACCAGGACGAGTAGTTCTTGTTGCCGATGTAGAGCGTGTACATGGCGCTGATCCTAGCGCGTCAGGCGCGGCTCCGGGGCGGCGGCGCGGGCCGGGCCGCGGGCGGTGGCGCGTCGTGCTCGTGGGCGTCGCGCGCCACCTCCTCGCGGATGATCTGCGCGAGCCGGCGCGTGCCGGGGCCGGCGGCGTCCGGATCGGGCAGCACCAGGTGCAGCTGTGCGCGGCGTCCGCCGTCGTCGCGGATCGGCAGGATCGCGAGCTGGCCCGCGGCCAGCTCCTGGCGGATCTTGTCTTCGGGGAACCAGGCGAAGCCGAGGCCACGACTGGTCGCGCCGATCGAGGTCGCCATCGCACCGACCGTCCAGCGCTGCGCGACGTCGATGTTGACCCGCGACTTGTCGCGACGCAGCGCAGTGTCGCGCACCACGAGATGGCGATGACGCCGCAGGTCGCGCATCGTCAGCTCGCGGCCGAGGCGGTGCAGCGCATGGTCCGGGTGGGCCGCGGGCACGAAGTGCACGGCCATCAGCGGCTCGCCGCTCATCGACGGCGGCACCACCGGCGCAATGCCGAGCTGCGCGACGCCGTTGCGCAGCGCCTCCTGGGTGCCTTCCATGACGGTTTCCAGCCACTCGATGCGGGTCTGCGGGCTCTCGGCGCCGAAGCGCGCGAGGCAGCGCAGCATCAGCCAGGTCGGGAACAGCACCTCGATCGCGATCGTGATCTCCGCTTCCCAGCCGGCCGAGCTGCGGCGCGCGGCCCGCTCGAGCCCGCCGGCATCCTCGAGCAGCGCGCGGGCGCGCTGGTAGAGCATCTGTCCGGCCGGCGTCAGCACGGCCCTGCGACCCTGGAGCTCGAAGGCCCGCAGGCCGAGCGTCGACTGCAGCTTGTGGATCGCGGCGGTGACCGACGACTGGCTCTTGTGCAACTGCGCGGCGGCCTGCGCATGGCCGCCCGCCTCGACGACGGCGACCAGGGCGCGCCATTGCTCGAGCGTGACGCGCGGCATCGACGGCGCGGGGCGGGAAGCTGGCGGGTAGCGTGGCATGCGGAAACCTATCGTCTGGACCGATAGGATCGAGCAGATCTTGGAACTATTCAATCTACTCGATGGATAGTGCAATGGGCTCCAGCCAAATCGGCCCATCAGGAGAACCTCCATGCCCACCCTGCTCAGGATCCAGTCGAGCCTCTCGGGCGACGCCAGCCAGTCGTCGCAGCTCGCTGCACGCTATGTCGCCGACTGGCTCGTCCGCCATCCCGGCGGCCGCGTGCTCACGCGCGACCTGGCGCGCGATCCCGTACCGCACCTGACGGCCGAGCGCTTCACGGCCTTCGCCGCGAGCCCCGAGGAGCGCACGCCGGCGCAGCGCGCGATCGTCGACGAGTCGGACGCATTGATCGACGAGCTGCGTGCCGCCGACCTCGTCGCGCTCGCCGTGCCGATGCACAACTTCAGCGTGCCCTCGACGCTGCGCGCCTACTTCGACCACGTCGCGCGTGCCGGCGTGACCTTTCGCTACACGGCCGAGGGCCCGCAGGGTCTGCTGACCGGCAAGCGTGCCGTGGTCGTCGTGACCCGCGGCGGCTACTACCCCGACGGCGCCGACCTGCAGGTGCCGTACGTGCGCCAGTTCCTCGGTTTCGTCGGCATCAGCGACGTCGAGGTCGTCGTCGCCGAAGGTCTTGCGGTCAGCGCCGAGGCACGCGAGGCCGGGCTCGGCCGGGCACGCGCGACGATCGCCGCGCTGGCGCGCGCCACGGAGCGTGCCACCGCGGCGACGACGACCGGCGCGCCGGCGAGCGTCGCGGCCTGATCCGGCGCGAGTGCGAGTGCGGGTGCAGGCGCGGTCGTGAGCACGCGCACCGGCACCGCGCTCAGCGATCGTGTTCTTGGTCCCAATGGAACCGGTGCAGCACCCGGTGCATGACCGGGGCGAGCAGCAGGCCCGCGGCGATCAGGAACACCAAGCCCGCGTACAGCGCATACAGGCCGGCGAACAGCTTGCCGGCCGGGGTCCGCGGCAGGTGGATCGGCCCCATGCCGCCGAGCAGCATCGCGCTGTTGAGGAAGGCATCGAGCCAGGAGAGCCGTTCGAAGCGCACGTAGCCGGCCATGCCGAGAGCGAGCGACAGCGCCACCAGCGCCGCGACGATGCCGCCGCGGCGTAGCAGCCGCTGCAGGAAATAGATCCTCGGCAGCGGACGATGGCTGCGGTGTTCGTACATGGTTCGGCCTCCGGCATCGCGGCGCATGGGCACGAAGCGGATCGTAAGCCCGGGCGCGAGACGATGCTCGTGCGGCGCGCCGGGCGTGGGGCCGCGAGCCGGGCGCGGCCGTCCACCGGTTCAGGCACCCGGCGGGCGATACCTGCCGACGAGCTTCGACCAGTTTGCGTCGACGCGCCGGAACGACTCGGGCGCGAGCCGCTCGAGCTCGGCGCGGTTCAGGGCCTGGTAACTTTTCGGGCCGCCTTCCTCGGGCCACTGGCGCGTCGCGTCGATGACGATCTTGGAGGTGAACGGACGCCGGGTCAGCGAAGGGTCCAGCGGCATGCCGCGCGACTCGGGGATGATCGCGGTGGCCGGCTGTGGCTGCCAGCGTGAGCCGATGGCGTGCATCATCTCGACGCGGTCGAGCACCTCGAGGTCGTCGTCGACGATCACGACCACCTTGGCGATGCCGACGATCTGTGCGATGCGCTTGCCGATCTCGAGCCCTTCACCCGGCTTCTGCTTGCGGATGCTGACGAAGCACAGGCCGGTCGCCTCGACCGGCGTGTGCAGCATCGTCACGTTCGGCACGAAGCGCTGCAGCGTCGAGAGTGCGATCTGCTCGAGCGGCGCGGTCGGGAAGCCGCGCGTGACGCCGGTGAACTGGTTGACGATCCAGGGATCGCGCCGGTGCGTGATCGCCGTGACGTTCATCCAGAAGTTCTCGGCTTTGCGGCCGCCCATGTAGCCGTACATCTCGCCGAAAGGCCCTTCCGGCTTCATGCCCTGGTCGAGCGGCACCTCGCCCTCGATGACGATCTCGGCGTTCGCCGGCACGAGATGATCGTTGGTCTCGCTCTTGACGACCCGCAGCGGCTTGCCACGGATCGCCGAGACGACCTCGAGCTCGTCGGCCTTGGCGCGGTTCATCTTCGAGCTCGAGACGACCCAGGTGACCGGATCCTGGCCGAGCGCGATGGAGACCTTCACCGAGTTCTCGCCGCGCAGCTTTGCCTGCATGAAGTGGTGGTAGGCGCCCTGTCCGTCTTCGGGGTTCACGCCGAGCATGCGCGGGCCCTTGATCTCGCAGCGGTAGGTGCCGAAGTTCTTGCCGAGCTCGGGATCGCGGGTGAACACCGAGCCGGTGTTCACGTAGCGCGCCGAATCCGCCGGGTTCGACTGGATGAACGCGAACTTGGTCAGGTCGATGGCCTCGCCGGTCAGCACGACCTGCTTGCAGGGCGCCTCGGCGCGCGCCACTTCCCTGAACGGCGCGATCGGGAAGGCGCCGCCGCGGCCGAGCTTCAGGTACTCGTCGACGCGTGCGAGGGCCTTGTGGTAGGTCGCGACGTGGTCGCCCGGCGCCGGTTCGATGCCGAAGGCCAGGCACTCGGTGTCCCAGTGGCCGAAGTGGTTGGCGATGATCGGGCCCTTGTGCCATCTGCCGTCGATCCGGATGTTCTCGATGTAGAGCGTCGGCGCGAAGTACATGCCGAAGCGGTCGATCAGCCGGTACATCAGCGCGGTCGCCTCGTACTGGTCCTGGTCGACGTTCTTCACTCTGAGCAGCAGACCGCGGCGGTCGAGTTCCGCGACATAGCCGCGCAGGTCCTCGAAGGGCCCGAACTCCCATCTCGGCCCCTGGCCGGGCGCGAGCACCGGTGAGGGGCCGGCGGTACCGGCGCCCGGCGGTCCCGCGACACCGGGTGGGCCGTCGGCAGGCGGGACGACGGTGCCGGGCGGTGGGCCTGCGACGCCCGGCGCCTGCGCGGCCTGCTGTGCCGCGGCGATCTTCAGGTCGGCGAGCGTCAACGCCGTGGCGGAGAGTGCGGCACCGGTTGCCAGGAAGTGGCGGCGGGACAGGAACTGCGCGAGCGGCTGGCTCGCCTCGTCGTCGTGGAAACCCGAGGACATGCGTTGCGCCTCCGCCGGCTGGTTCGAGTGTCGGGCGACCGTGCCACGTGCGCCGCCGAGGGTAAAGGCGCGGCGGCATGCCGCGTCCGGCCCATGGTGGCGACGCCGGTCGGTGCGGTAAGGTGCCGATTGCGACGATGCGCCGAGGTGCACGATGACGAACGCGGCCCACAACCTTTCGCAGCGCTTCCCGGCGCGGCGAGCGCTGATCACCGGCGCGGCGAGCGGCCTCGGCCTCGCCTGCGCCGAGATCCTGGCGCGCGAGGGTTGGCGGCTGGTGCTCACCGACGTCGATGCGCCGCGGCTCGACCTGGTCGCGCAGAGCCTGTCGCGCGACGGCGCGCCCTCGGCCGCGGTGGCCTGCGACGTGCGCGACGAGGCCGCGGTCCGCAGCCTCGTCGACGAGTCGGTCGCGGCCTTCGGCGGCGTCGACGTTTCCATCCATTCGGCCGGCGTCGCGACCACCGGTGCGTTCCACAGCGGCAGCGCCGAGGACTGGCGCTGGGTGTTCGACATCAACGTCCACGGCCTCGCCAACTGCTGTCGCGCGGTGATCCCGCACATGGCCCGCGGCCAGGGTGGGCTGATCGTCAACGTCGCGAGCGCGGCGAGCTTCGTCACCAACGCGAAGATGAGCTCCTACAATGCGGCCAAGGCCGCCGTGGTCGCGCTCAGCGAGACGCTGATGCAGGAATACGCATCCTGCGGCGTGCAGACCCTGGTGGCGATGCCGGGGTTCTTCCGCACGCGTCTGCTCGAGACGGCGCGAGGTCCGGAGCGCACGCTCGAGGGCGCGCGCCGGAGCATGCAGCAGTCCGGGCTCGAGGCGGACGAGGTCGCCGAGGCGATGCTGTCGGCGGCGGCGCGCGGCCGCACGCATTTCGTCTATCCGTCGCGCTATGCGAGGCTCTGGCGCCTGAAACGTCTGATGCCGCAGCGTTTCCAGGTGCTGCTGCCGCGGCTGCTGTCACGCTCCGGCTGAGCGCGGGATCCGAGCCGTCGCGCTGCCGTGCGCCATCGCTCGAGCCCGCAATCTCGCTGCCCGGTCCGGCACTGCATCGAGCGATTGCCCTGGGTGCCGGCGCCCGGATGCGGGCCTGCGGCCGATCAGGCCGGGTGCCGGGCGATCGCTTCCTCGAGCGAAGCGGCGAGCGTCACGTCGTCGCGCGGGATCACGCCCATGTGCTCGAGCGAGCTCTGCACCGCCGGCTGCAGGCCGGCCAGCACCAGGCGCGTGCCGTCGCGGCGGCAGCGGTCGGCGAAGCTGCGCAGCGCGCCGATGCCGGTCGCATCGATCACCGGCACGTCGCGCAGCACCAGCACGAACAGCCGCGGCGGCCGGCCGATGCGATCGAGCACGTCGCCGAGCAGGTTGGCGACGCCGAAGAAGAACGGGCCGCGCATCTCGAAGGTCTCGACGTCCGGCGGCAGAGCGCGGCGGCGGTCGTAGCTGCGCCCGGCGGCACCCGGCGCGAGGTCGTCCTCGTCTTCGACGATCAGCGTCTCCTGCGTCTGCTGCTGCACGGCCTCGGCCATGCGGTGCATGAACAGCACCGCGGCGAGCACCACGCCGACCTCGATCGCGACCGTCAGGTCGACCAGCACGGTCAGGCCGAACGTCGTCAGCAGCACCAGGCGGTCGCCCGGCGGCGCGCTCATGAGGTGGGTGAACTGCTCGATCTCGCTCATGTTCCAGGCGACCACCATCAGCACGGCCGCGAGGCTGGCCAGCGGCACGTAGCGGACCAGCGGTGCGAGCGCCATCATGAAGAGCAGCAGGAAGGCCGCGTGCAGCATGCCGGCGAGCGGCGAGACCGCGCCGGCGCGGATGTTCGTGGCCGTGCGCGCGATCGCACCGGTGGCCGGCAGGCCGCCGAACAGCGCCGAGCCGCAGTTCGCGACGCCCTGCGCGACCAGCTCGCAGTTCGACTTGTGACGGCGCCCGGTCATGCCGTCGGCGACCACGGCGCACAGCAGGCTCTCGACGCCGGCGAGGAAGGCGATGGTGAAGGCGCTCGGCACCAGCTCGCGCAGCTGCGCGAGATCGAGGGCCGGCAGGTGCGGCGCCGGCAGCGTCGAGGGCAGATCGCCGAAACGGCCGCCGATGGTCGCGACGTCGAGCCCGAAGGCCCACACGGCCAGCGATGCGCCGCAGACCGCGATCAGGAAGCCCGGCAGCTTCGGCGCGACGACGCGCAGCCCGACGATCGTCGCCAGCGCGCCGCCGGCAATGACCACGGCGGCGGGGTTCACCGTGTGCAGCTGCGCGGCGTAAGCCTGCCACTTCTCGATGAACTCGGCGGGCACTTCGCCGACCGACAGGCCGAGCAGGTCCGCGACCTGGCTCGAGGCGATGATCACCGCGATGCCGGAGGTGAAGCCGGTGACGACCGGCAGCGGGATGTACTTGATCCAGGTGCCGAGGCGCGCGAAA
>JADLDF010000136.1 GCA_020846815.1 Gammaproteobacteria bacterium
CGCTGCTGCTTTCGCTTCGGCTCCTGCGCTGACCAGCGCAGCAACCCCCACGCGCCAACGGTCGGCGCCGACAAGACCGCAAACCCCAGCACGAACCCCGACAGGAAAGCCACGTCCGCTTTCCTGACCCGTACACGAGAGAGCCGCCATGTTGAAGAACCCGTCGAACAAGTACCGCGCCTTCCCGCCCATCGATCTGCCCGATCGCCGCTGGCCCTCGCAGCTCATCACCGCCGCGCCCACCTGGTGCAGCGTCGACCTGCGCGACGGCAACCAGGCCCTGATCGAGCCGATGGACTCGCCGCGCAAGCGGCGGATGTTCGACCAGCTCGTGAAGATCGGCTTCAAGGAAATCGAGATCGGCTTCCCGGCGGCCTCGCAGACCGACTTCGACTTCTGCCGCGAGCTCATCGACAAGGACCTGATCCCCGACGACGTCACCGTGCAGGTGCTGGTGCAGGCGCGTCCCGAGCTGATCGCGCGCACCTATGAGGCGCTGCGGGGCGTGCGCAGCGCGATCGTCCACGTCTACAACTCCACCTCGACGCTGCAGCGCCGCGTCGTGTTCCGCCAGGACCGCGCCGGCATCCGCGAGATCGCGGTCAACGGCGCGCAGTGGGTGCTCGAGGGCGCGCAGCGCCATCCGGGCAGCGAGTGGCTGTTCGAGTACAGCCCGGAGAGTTTCACCGGCACCGAGCTCGACTTCGCGCTCGAAGTCAGCGACGCCGTCATGGATGTCTGGAAGCCGACGCCGGAGCGCAAGGCGATCCTGAACCTGCCGGCAACGGTCGAGATGGCGACGCCGAACGTCTATGCCGACCAGATCGAGTGGATGTCGCGCCGCATCGCACGTCGCGATTCGATCGTGCTCAGCGTGCATCCGCACAACGACCGCGGCACCGGCGTCGCCGCCGCGGAGCTCGGCGTCATGGCCGGCGCCGACCGCATCGAAGGCACGCTGTTCGGCAACGGAGAGCGCACCGGCAACGTCGACATCGTGACCCTGGCGCTGAACCTCTATACGCAGGGCGTCGACCCGCGGCTCGACTTCTCGAACATCAACGAGGTCGCGCGCTGCGCCGAGCACTGCAACCAGCTGCCGATCCACCCGCGCCACCCTTACGTCGGCGACCTGGTGTTCACCGCGTTCTCGGGCTCGCACCAGGATGCGATCAAGAAGGGCCTCGCCGAGCTGCAGCCCGACGACGCCTGGGAAGTACCCTATCTGCCCATCGACCCGTCCGACGTCGGCCGCTCCTACGACTCGATCATTCGCGTCAACAGCCAGTCGGGCAAGGGCGGCGTCGCTTACCTGCTCGAACGCGATTACCAGCTCGCGCTGCCGCGCCGGCTGCAGATCGAGTTCAGCCAGGTCGTGCAGGCCGCCGCCGACGACAGCGGCAAGGAGCTGAGCGCCGCCGAGATCTACGCGCTGTTCAGCCGGGAGTATCTCGAGACCCGCACGCCGCTCGCCTACCGCTCGCACCAGCTCACGGCCTCGGTCGACGGCCAGGACAGCGAAAAGATCGTGCTGCAGCTCGAACGTGACGGCGCCCCGCTGACGCTGCAGGGCTCGGGCTCCGGCCCGATCGACGCGATCGTCGCGGCACTCGGCCTGCCGATCGACGTGCAGTCGTACGTCGAGCACTCGCGCGGCACCGGCAGCGCCGCGCAGGCCGTCGCCTATGTCGAGGTGAGCGCGGGCCGCAGCACGCTGTTCGGCGTCGGCGCGCACGCCAACATCATCACGGCTTCGCTGCTCGCGGTGCTGTCGGCCGCGAATCGCGCGATCGCGCGCGGCGCCGTCACGCTGCCGGCGATCGGCGCCAAGGGAGCGCCCCGGGTGGCTGCGGCCGGCTGAGCCGGCCGCGAACGAACAGATCAGGCGGGTCGGACTGTCCGGGCCGGCATCCTGCGCCGGGCCCGCCACGAGGATCAGGCCGCTGCGACGGACGCAGCGGCCTGGTCGCTCACCAGCAGATCGCGGGCTGGGTGCCGGACGCGGCGCGGCTGAAATCGCTCGACAGCGTCAGCGTGCCGCATTTGGCGTCGGCGGCGACCGGCGTCGCGGTCGCCGTGACGCTGGTCGCGATATCGCCGGTCGGACCGACCTCCAGGGTGATGGTGTAGGAACCGTGCTCGGAAGTGACGGTGCCCGAGCCGAAGCCCAGCTCGTCGAGATCGTCGGTGAAGGTGTTGTTCTCGGTGTAGAACCGCTCCGACTGCTGGATGACGTGATGCAGCATCGCCTTGCCGTCGGTGCGCCGGCCCTTGAGCTGCTGCTCCAGATACATCGGATAGCCGAGAGCGGCGAGGATCGCCATCACCGCGACCACGACCATCAGCTCGACCAGGGTCACGCCGCGTTGCCGGGTCGTCATCGCAGGTTCCTCCATCGGTTCGGCCGCCCGCCGTCGCTCAGTCACGGACGATGACCTGAACGGCCTGCAGCACGGCGTTGACCCGCTGGCCGCGCACCGTCACCTTGTCGCCCGGGCGCAGTGCCAGCAGCCCCCCCTCGACCGGCTTGGCCCGATCGTCCGAAAAAGCCGTCTGCCGCGGATCCACGCGCCAGGTCTGGCCGCCGACGACCAGGATGCCGCGGATGCGGTCGAAGCCGCTGATCCGGCCCTCGCGGATCTCGTCCACGAGCACGGCAGTCGGCGCTCCCGAACCGGCAGGCATTGCAATCGTGTGCGCCAACGCACCCGGACCGCCCGCGAGACCCACAGCCAGGCCGCCCAATAACGCGGCGCACAGGGTTGAGCGTGGATTCTTGCCGTTCATGTTCTGCCTCCGTGACGTGACGCGTCGCATCACAGGATCTGACGCCAGGACATGCGGCGGTTCGACAGCGGCGCACCGCTCTCGAGTACCCTCGCCATGCCTCCGGTCGACTGGTTCAGGTATTTGTTCTCGAGGCTGGCGTCATCGCCAAAGCCGCGAATCACCGACGGTGACGAGGCGATTGCGTCGAGCCGCACACCGCTCGCCTGCTGCGTACCGACCATGACGTTCGAGAACGTGACCTCGTCCTGGTCGTTGGTAACCTTGCCGTCCTGGTTGACGTCGAAGGCAGCGATGTTCAGGCGACCGCCGGTCAAGTAGTCGATTTCCATCAGCCACGAGTAGCCACCAACGGCGCAAGGGTCGGTGCTCGGGACGGTGGTCGGGACGATCATGCGGCCGTTGCGCAGGATCGGATCGACGACGACTCGCTCACCCGAGGTCGGCAGGTCCATGTACCAGCCGCTCTTGGTCGCCCAGTTGACGGCGTTGCCCGAGACCGAGCGGTACTGCACACCACCCTCCGTCGCGGTGTCGGTCACGGTCTGCTGGACGAGCGCGGAGCGCGCGGAGACAACCGCGCCATTGTCACGGATGCCGTAGAGGCTTTGGACCGCCGTGGCGTTGACGTCTGCCGTCTGAAGGTACTGACCCGTACCGAACAGCACCATCAGCCCACCCTGGGGATGACGTGACACCTCGACCGCCGAGGTGATGGGCTGCGCCACGCCGCCACCGTCGACGGCGGTGAACAGCGGACTGCCGCTGAATGCCACCGACCACGAGGCGCTGCCCGATGCGGTCAGGTCGAACTTCCAGACGTTGCCGCGAAGGTCGCCCGCATAGGCGTAGTCCGCCGTACCGTTGCCGTCGAGATCGATCACCGCCGGCGTCGACAGGCCGTTGGGCGTGGCGACCGAGCCGACCCCTGTCGCGAGCTCGCGGATCACCGCGCCAGTTGCGGCATTCAGCACGAACAGCGAAGCCTGGCCTGACCCCGTGTTGTTGTAGCCATTGCCGACCACGACGCCCGGCGAACCGTCGTTCAGCTGGATGATGGTCGGCTGCGCATAAGTCAGGCCGAGGTTCGCATGCGTGAACTCCCAGAGCACGGCCGAGGTAGGCGCAGCCTCGCTGATCGTCGCCGGATTCGTGACGTCGAGCGCAAACAGGCTCTTGCCGCCGGCTGCCAGGCCTCCGACCAGCACGGTGGCCCAGTTGGCACCGAGCTTGATGTCGGCGGCAATCGGGCTACCGTCCACGAGATAGCGGTGCGTGAAGCCCTGGGCGGTCAGGCCCGACAGTCGCGGGTAGATGGCCGCCGGCACATAGGCGAAGCTCTCGTTGCCCGTGTCGGCGTCGATCGCGTGCAGCATGCCGTCGTTCGAACCAACGTAGATCATGTTCGGCCGCGAAGCATAGGTGCTCTTGAATGTGCGATACGACGCATCGGCGAGGTTCAGGCGCGGCGGCCCGACGAAGGCCGGCGACGAATTGACGATGTCGCCGAGCTTGCTGACGTTTCGGACGCGATAATTGGTCGCGGCCACGCCCTCGTTGCTGGCCGAGCCGCGCAGGTAAGCAAGCCGCTGCGAACCCTGTCCATCGACCGTGGCCGTTGGCGAGGTGTTCAGCGCCAGGATCTGGGCGGCGTTCAGCGTGGTGGCGGTCGGCGCCATCGGGTCCGCCGGCCAGCGGAACGCGATGCCCTGGCTACCGTTCCAGCTGAGAATCCTGCGCCCCGTGTCCCAGTGCTGCAGGTTGATGCGTGCACCCGCGTCCCAGAGTGGCGAGCCGATTGCGCCGGTGGAGGCATCGATCGGGAACGCCTGCAGCTGTCCGGACCAGTCACCGGTGTTGAACTTCGCCTGGAACACCCGCGAGTTGGTCTGGATCGAACCGCTGTTCAGCGCAACCGCACCTGCCGCGCCCGAGCGGATCAGGATGTCGTTGAACACCGTGTTCAGCTCGGTCACCAGGGATGCCTCATCGGTCGCGTAGTACGAACTCCCCGTGCCGCCCGCCGCGGCAATGGTGTCAAGCTGCGCAGGATTGACACCGAACGGCAGCGCAAAGCCCACCAGGTAGCTCAGCACCGGCCTGGTTGCCGTGTGCACCGCCGTGGCGGCGGCGCTCGCATCGGCGAGCATCTGCACGACGTTCGCCGAAGGCACGCCGGTACGTGTCACCGACGGCAGGCCGTTGGTGAGGATCACGGAGTAGTCCTTGCCACAGGAGTTGGGCGGCGCCGCCTTCGGTCCACCGCGTGCGGCATCGTTCAGATTGCCCTGGAAGTAGTCGCGGATGGTATACAACGTGCCTTCGAGCGGCGTCAGTCCGGCGTTCTGCAGCGGACGTGCCGGATTGACCGGTCCGTTGACCGCGAACTGTGAAGTCCCGAGCTTGGTGTTGATCGCGGCGGTCTGGGTCGCATCGACCGGGGCGATCGGCACATGCAGATAACCGCCGCCTGGGGAGCCGTTCGAGAACCAGGTCGCCGACACGAATGTCCAGGCCATGAAACGGCCGAAATCGGTGATGCCCTGCCCGAGGTCGCTGTCGGTCGGCAAGAACGCGTAGGTCCCAAAGTAGCTGCCCCAGCCATTCGCAGTCTCACTCGCACCGTTACCCCACACCGGCAGCGCATCCGACGCACTCGTCTTGTTTCTGAAGCAGCGATAGCTGTCCCACGGTCCGGCGAAGCCGACTGGGTTCTCGCCGTTGTTGAAGGCGTTGGCGGTCGTCGAGTAGCAGAACCCCGAGCCCTGGTTAGAGCTCGCATAGAACGGGAGGTTTACGTTGAAGTAGTAGTAGTTGCCAGGCCATGTCGGGTTCGGCTCGCGGAACCTGCGAGTCGGACCGGTACGAGGACCGCTGTAGCTCGCATCGTAGTTCGCTGGATTGAAGCTGACATCGTAGGGGCTAGAGTGCAGGAACTGCGCGCGGACGGCATCGCCGCCGGTCGTGTGCTGCTGGAACGCCATCAGGCCGATGTTCAGGCCACCACCGTAGTTTGCGACCAGGTTGCGCGCCACCCGGCGTGCGATCTCGGACCGGCTGTTGGGCGCGGCACTGCCGACCGCGAGACCGGAGGCATCCTCGTCCATGCTGTTGGAGTTGGCGATGGTCAACAGCACGTTCGGCTTGTTGCCGGAAGCCACGAACAGCGGCATCTCGCTGATGCTGAGCGGTGCGGCGCCGGCGGCACCGGCAGCCAGCAGAGTCGCGCAGGCCGCCGAGACGGCGCTGGCAAGTCGAGAACGGGTGATCGGCTTCATGGGTTGGTTCCTGTGGCTCACTGCCGCGGCGTCACTGCCGGACATAGACCGTCTGCAGCATCACCTGCGTCGTACCGCGTCGGCCCCAAGCGCGGGCCGTGATGCGATAGGCCGTGCCACCCGAGGTCGAGGAGCGCGCACTGGCGTTGATGTTCAGCGAGTTGCCGGCGCCCGCCGGAATATCTGGCAGCAGTTCGACGATGTAGCGCGGCGGCTGCGCGAGATCGGCGATCGGGTAGTCGCCCTCGCCCGAGGCGACGCCATATTCGCGCGAGTTCGCGCCCGTCCAGTTGATCTGGTTCCAGCGGGGCGTCGCAGTGGTCGCCGGCACGCACAGTCCATTGGCGCAGGTCGCCGCGAAGGGACTACCCGGAGTGAGATTGTCTAACACGTCCTGTTCGGCGTCGCGCAGCGTCGCCTCGGCGGCTTCGAACGCCGTCGCCCGGTCGCGGTCGTTACCGGCGATGCGCTCCTGCAACGTCGAGCTGCGCACGGCCACCAATCCCAGGACGGTCAGTACCACCAGGAACAGCAGCGCGACAATCAACGAGGCACCGGATTGGCGCGTGACGATTCGGCGGATCATGGCGTGCGGTTCCGCAGCAGGATGGTGACGTTGAACGGTCGGCGCAGCCGCTGGTCGGCAGGGACGACGTCGACCTGGCCGTTGAAGTCGAACCGCTGCGGGTTGCGCGCGGCGTTCGGCGACTTGCTGCGCAGCAACAGGCTGGCACGAACGGCGATTACCTGGTTCCAGTCGGCGATGGTGTCCGCCGTGTCGAAGGTATCGGCCGAGCGATCGTCGTCGGTGTCGATGCCGTACAGAAGCTGGAAGTCCTCGACGCCTTCAGCCACTTCCTCCGAGGCCGCCGCCGTATCGACCCGACGCCACAGTGACTGCTCGGTGCCAAGCGGTGCGAGGCTGCTGCGCCCCACGTAATAGGTGATGGTCTGCATGGGTACCACCGAGGCATCGGGGCCGAACGCGCGGCCGAGATCGGCCGTGGCATTCTGGGCACCGGCGTCGTGCGCGAGGCCTACCGCGGTGCCGGTCACGACGAAGGCGGCCGACTGCGAGCAATCGCTGACTACGGCGCGCATTCCAGCGACGAAGCCCGTGGTGGTGAACACTGGAATCGCCGCCGAGGCATTGGCCATCGTGCCCGACAGCGCGACGGGCTCGCGGACCGCCGGTATGCGTACCGTGACCGCATCGGACTCATCGAGCGGCGCCGGAGTCGCACCCGTCACCTCGGCGGGCTCGAGAGGATCGAATGCTGCGCCAGTCCCTTCGTAGCCCTGGATGTAGACGCCCAGCGCGTTCAGGTAGCCGTTCGGCGTGTCAACGGTGTTGACGAGTCCGCCCGAGCCGAGCATTCGGTTGCTGTTGCAGCCCGAGTAACCTGCTACTCGCAGATCCCGCTGCAGCATCTCCAGTGCGACGGCTGCCTGCTCCTGGATCTCGTTCGTAGCCTGCGAGACTTCGTTGGTCTTCGAACTGTTGGCGAACACCGTGGCGACCAGCAGCGTCACCAGCGCACCGATTGCCGTCGCTACCAGCAGCTCGACCAGCGAGAAGCCCGTCGTTGCGATGCTTCGGCCTTCCCGCCCCGCATGCACCCCGTTCACGGACGCACGCTCCCGACGAAGCGTCTCACGCTGGCATCCTCGGTGCGCGTCTCACGCTCAGTCCACCAGACCTTGATCGCGTAGGATCCGCCAAGCCCATCGCAGTCCTCGGCGCCGGGCAGACCGTCGTCCGGCGTGCTGTCGAGACAGACGAAGCCCTCACCGGCCGGCAGCCGCTGCGCCACCTGATCGAGCCAGTCCTGCAGGTCGTCCGCGGCCAGTTCCTCGGGCGTGCAGTCGGTCGGAGCCGGCTCGAGCGCAGTCGCATAGACGGCACGGCAGGCGTTGGTGGTCGGCGCGAGCACGGCGTAGGTGCCGATGCCGCCGGTACCGTTGACAGCCGGCAGGTTGGCACGCATCCGCTCGACCATGTCGGTCACCAGCACGGTCGCCTCGGTGCGCAGTGACGACAGGTGGCTCGATGAAAGCGCCAGGGTCTGCAGGCCGATCACGCCGAGCAGACCGACTGTGAAGATCACGATCGTGACCAGCACCTCGACCAGCATGAACCCGGCCTCGGTACTCGGCGCCGACAAGCCAGGATGACGGCGATGCGTCGGAGCACGGCCGTCGCCGATGATGCAGCGCGAGCCGTCATGGCGATGTGGCTTCAGCATGCGATGTTGGTCCGGTTGAGAGTCGCGAGGCCGGCACGGGTCAGGTCGATCCGCCGCTGGCGCTGGCCGTCGGCGCAGACATTGATGCGACCGACCCCGTTGAGGCGGCCATTGGCCTGGAAGCTGACGGCGTTCACCAGGGCAACGCCCGCGCCACTCGCCGTGACCGGCGGCGCATTGGTGCGCACCAGAACCAGGTCGGCGCCGTCGATGGTGCGGATTGCACCGCCGTCGACGAACACCAGCCGGCCCTGTGCCCAACCATCGTTAGTACAGCTGGTCATGTTGTTGCTGGTGCAGACAGTGACGCGGGTCGCCCGCATCACCGCCTCGGAGCGGGCCAGCGTCAGGTCAGTGAGCAGATCGCGCGAGGCGCCAGAAAGGCGGCTCGAACGCATGAAGTTCGTGACCGAAGGCGCGGCGAGGCCCATCAGCACGGCCGCGAGGCCGAGCGTGAGCATCAGCTCGAACAGGGTGAAGCCACGGATGCGTCGGTTTGCCATGGCGCGCATCCTGGAGCGGTGCCCAGGCGGGCGCACGACGAGCCGACGAACGGCACCGGAATCGCGTCGACCGGTCGCAAACGTGATTCAGGTCTCGTCGCGTCTGGACATAACGCGGACGGACGTGGCGCCCTGCCGCGCCCGCGCAGCGCGCGGGCGCGGCGTCGGATCACATCGGCGAGTGCGTGTGCGCCGGCGCGGCCTTGAGCTGCTCGACGGCGGCGAGCGCCTGCTTGACGTTCTCGGCCGCCGGCACGCCGCTGATGGTCGCGGCCACCTTGCCGTCGGGAGTGATGACGAAGGTCGTGCGCTCGATGAAGCCGTGCTCGATTGCGTTGCCACGCGAGTCCTTCATCCCTTCGCGCTCGGTGATCTTCAGGTCGAAGGACTTGGCGATCGCGCCGTCGGCGTCCGACGAGACCGCGACCTTTCCGCCGCAGTACTCGGGATCGGCCGAGAAATCATTGAGTCGCGCGATGCTGTCCATCGACACGCCGACGATCGAGGCGCCGGCGGCCGTGAACTTGTCCATGTTCAGCGCGAACTCGCGCGCCTGGATGTTGCAGCCCTGGGTATAGGCGGAGGGATAGAAATAGACGACGACCGGGCCCTTCCTGAGGGCGTCGCCCAGCGAATAGTCGAAAGATTTGCCCGCGAGCGAGGCCTGAGTGGTGAACACCGGCGCGGCATCGCCGGCTTTCAGGGCGGCTTGTGCGGGCGCCAGCGAGGCGAGCGACGCGGCGAGGGTTGCAGTGAACGCGACAAACTGGCGGGGCATCGTCAGACTCCTTTCGGACGGTGGTTTGTGGGCCGGCATCGGACCGGTTGCCGGCCGAGCATAACGCGCGGGCGGGCGCGGCGCTGCCCCGCCGCCACCTCGAGCCACGATGATGGCCATTCCGCGCGCAAGTGGAGGCTGGCCGGCGGCGCACGTCGGGGCGGCCATCCGCGCGCGGCAGCAGCCGTGCCACCCCCTCAACCCTCGACGTCGAAGCTCACGCCCTGCGCCAGCGGCAGCGCCGACGAATAGTTGACCGTCTGGGTCTGCCGCCGCATGTAGGCGCGCCAGGCGTCCGAGCCCGACTCGCGGCCGCCGCCGGTCTCCTTCTCGCCACCGAAGGCGCCGCCGATCTCCGCACCGCTGGTGCCGATGTTGACGTTGGCGATGCCGCAATCGCTGCCCTCGGCCGACAGGAACTGCTCCGCCTCGCCCAGATCGCGGGTGAAGAGGCTCGAGGAGAGCCCCTGCGCGACGTCGTTGTTGCCGCGGATCGCCTCGTCGAGCTCGCCGTAGCCGAACACGTAGAGGATCGGCGCGAAGGTCTCCTGCCGCGAGGCCTCGATCGGCGTATCGAGCTCGACGATCGCCGGCCGCACGTAGCAGCCGCCAGCGGCGCCCGCCACCTCGACCCGCTCGCCACCGCTGACGCGGCCGCCGGCGGCACGCGCCGCGGCGAGCGCCGCCTGCATCGCCTCGAAAGCCGCCGTATCGATCAGCGGACCGACCAGCACGCCGGGCTCGCGCGGATCGCCGATCTTCAGGCCCGCGTAGACCTTGCGCAGGCGCCCGACCAGGGCCGCGCGCCGCGACTCGTGCACGTACAGCCGCCGCAGGGTCGTGCAGCGCTGCCCCGCGGTGCCGGCCGCTGCGAACACGATCGCCCGCACGGCGAGGTTCTCATTGGCACTGGGCGCGACGATCATCGCGTTGTTGCCGCCGAGCTCGAGCAGCGAGCGGCCGAAGCGCGCCGCGACCACGGTCGCGACCTCGCGTCCCATGCGCGTGCTGCCGGTCGCGCTGATCAGCGGCAGGCGCGCATCGGCTGCGAGCCATTGCCCGGGTTCGCGGCCGCCCTGCACCACGGCCGCAAGGCCGGCCGGTGCCTCCGAGAAACCGGCAGCGACCTCGTCGAGCAGCGCCGCGAGTGCGACCGCCGTCAGCGGCGTCTTTTCCGAGGGCTTCCAGACGACGCTGTCGCCGCAGACCAGTGCCAGCGCGGCATTCCAGGCCCAGACCGCCATCGGGAAGTTGAACGCCGTGATCACGCCGACCGGCCCGAGCGGATGCCAGCGCTCGAGCATGTGATGGCGCGGCCGCTCCGAAGCGATGGTCAGGCCGTGGAGCTGCCGCGACAGGCCGACCGCGAAGTCGCAGACGTCGACGACCTCCTGCACCTCGCCTTCCGCCTCGGCGCGGATCTTGCCGGCCTCGAGCGTGATCAGCTCCGCGAGCCGCACCTTGTCGCGCCTCACCGCATCGCCGAAGCGCCGCACGAGCTCGCCCCGGCGCGGTGCCGGTATGACGCGCCAGGCGCCGAAGGCGCGCACCGCCGCATCGACGACACGATCGTAGTCGGCGCGCGTCGCCACCGTCACTGCGCCGAGCTCGCGGCCATCGATGGGCGAGCGGCTGACGAGCGCGGTGTCGGCAACAGTCGTCGGTCGGGTGTCGTTCATCGTCCGTCTCCGGATTGGATGCCGAGATTCGCGCCCCGCAGCTTCAGCTCGCGGCGCGCAGCGGCGCCGGACCGGTGCCGCTCGTACCGCCCTCCGTCGCGTACACCCGCCCGAAGCGGTTCGCGACGAAGTCCGCGAGCCGGATGTCCTCCTGGCGCACGAACCCGCGTGCCGGCAGGCGGCCCTCGGCCAGCAGGTCGAGCACGGCGCAGGCCGAGCAGGCCGTGGTCGTCTGGATCGCCGTCCACTCGCGTCCGGCGAGCACGGTCGGATGCACGCGGTGCGCGAAGCTCTCCTGCCAGCTGCGTCCGCCGCGCCGTCCGGTCGCGGTCGCGAAGATCACGACCACGTCCTGCCGCGTCTCGGGCAGGGCGTTCTCGAGCAGCTCGGTGAGCACCTCGGGCCTCTCGGAGAGCCGCAGGTCGTGCAGCAGCAGCTTCATGACGTCGCGATGCCCCGGGTAACGGATCGTGCGGTAGTTGAGCTCGCGCACCTGTCCAGCCAGCGTATCGCAGAGCGTGCCGAGCCCGCCCGAGGTATTGAAGGCCTCGTACTGCACGCCCTCGAGCGCGAAGTGCTCGAGCTGCTCGAGCGGCGGCACCATAACGCGCGCACCGTCGATGATCGCCTCGCAGGGCTGGCAATACTCGTTGATGACGCCGGCCGTGCTCCAGGTGAGGTTGTAGCCGAGCGCGTTCGACGGGAACTGCGGCAGCGCGCCGACCCGCAGCCGCAGCGTGTCGAGCGTCTCGAAGCGCCGTGCGAGCTCCATGCCGACGATCGAGATGAAGCCGGGCGCGAGGCCGCACTGCGGGATCAGCGCATGCGTCGCATCGGCCGCGAGCGACTTCACCAGCCGCGTGGTCGCGACGTCCTCGGTGAGATCGAGGTAGTGGACACCGGCTGCATGGGCTGCCTGCGCGACCGCCCCGGTCACGGCGTACGGCGCGGCGCTGAGCACCGCGAAGCTGCCGCGCAGCGCCGCGACCATGGCCTCGTGATCGGTGACCGAGATCCGCAGCGTCTCGACCCGCGAGATCTCGCGTGAGCGAGCGAGCGCGAGCTCGTTGCGATCGACGACCGTGACCCGATAGTCGCCCGTGGCGGCGAGCAGTTCCGCGGCCAGGCTGCCGATGTGGCCGGCGCCGGCGATCAGGACGCGATGCATGGTGATCTCCTGCGGGTATTCCGCAGTCATCATGCAACCCCTGATTGTCGAATTGCAGCGTCGGTCTGGCTATTTCAGTGCCTTTTCTCGTCATAATGACGCCCATGAGCGTCAATACGACGATATCACCCGAAGACGAAGCCTTGCTGGACCTGCTCCAGCAGGACGCCCGCCAGGGCACTTCCGAGCTGGCACGCCGGCTCGGCGTCGCCCGCTCGACCGTGCAGGGGCGCATCGAGCGCCTCGAACGCGCCGGAGTGATCCGTGGCTACGGCGTGCGTCTTTCGCCCGCCGCCCTGTCGCGACAGGTCGAAGCACACGTGATGATCGCGATCGAGCCCGCGCAGCAGGCCGCCGTGGAGCGCCGGCTGAAGGCGATCCACGGCCTGACGGCGCTGTACACCGTCAGCGGCAGCTTCGACCTGATCGCGATGGTCGGCGCCGCGACCACCGAGGCGCTGGATGCGGCGCTGGACGAGATCCGCGGCTGTCCCGGAGTGCGCGACACCCAGACCTCGGTGCTGCTGTCGCGCCGCCATCCGCGCTGACGCGTGCCACGCGACCACCGCTCAGCCGACGACGGCGGCTCCGACGCGGATCACGACCTTGCCGATCTTGCCGGTGTTCGCGAAGTACTCGAGCGCTTCGTTCGCCTGCCCGAAATCGTAGACGCGATCGATGATCGGGCGGATCGCATGCTGGTCCATGGCGCGGACCATGTCGACCATCATGCGCCGGCTGCCGACGATGATGCCCTTCAGCGTCAGGTCGCGCATGATCAGCAGACCGAGCCGCTTCGGCACCACGCCGGCGAGGCCCACGCGATCGGTCGTGACCGGGCTCGCGCCGACGTACATGATGCGCCCGCCCGAGGCGCTCGCCTCGAGGCACTGGTCGAGCTCCGCGAGGCCGACAGTATTGATCACCAGCGCGGCGCCGCGACCTCCGGTCTGCGCGAGCACGCCCTGCGACCAGGCCGGCGTGCCCCGGTAGTTGACCGTGCCGTCGGCGCCGAGCTCGCGCATGCGCGCGAGCTTCGCCTCGCTCGAAGACGTCACGATCACGCGCGCGCCGAGCAGCTTCGCCCACTGCATCGCGAACACCGAGACGCCGCCGGTGCCGAGCGTCACGACCGTGTCACCGGGACGCAGCCGCCCCTCCTCGGCCACGGCCTGCCAGGCGGTGAGCCCGGCGCTCGGCAAGGTCGCTGCGTGCTCGTAGCTCAGCGAGCCCGGGATGCGCACCAGCGCCGCGGCCGGCACGACCGCGAGCTCGCGCAGGAAACCGTCACGGGTGAAGCCGTAGTCCACGTCGCGCATCGACTCGTCCCAACGGCCGTCGAGCCAGCGCGCGTAGTGGATCATGGTCACACGATCGCCGGGCGCGACCTCGGTGACGCCGTGGCCCACGGCCACCACGTCCGCGGCCAGGTCGCACAGCGGCACGAAGTCCGGCGCCGCCGGCCGCCGGCTCGCCATGCCGTCTTTCCAGATCGCGAAGTCGCGCGCGTTCGGACCCGTGGCCCGCACCCGCAGCAGCGCCTCGCCATGGCCCGGCACGGGGTCCGGACGCTCCACCAGCCGCAGCTGCCCGCTGCGGGCGTAGTCACCGACTTCGTAGGCCTTCACGAAGTCCCTTCCTGACCGGCGTCGATGCTCACGTCTCGTCTCGATGCGTCAAGACCAGTCATGGTAGCAGTACGATACACGCCATGAACGACACGGCCGGCGCCCCGCCCACCCCGCCGCCGGCCCGCTCCGGCGTCGCCTCGCTGCTGATCGCGGCGGGGATCTTCCTGAGTCGCATCGCCGGCCTGGTGCGCGAGCGGGTCATCGCCACCGCCTTCGGCACCGGATTGCATGCCGACGTCTTCAGCGCCGGGCTGCGCCTGCCGAACGTGGTGCAGAACCTGCTCGGCGAAGGCACGCTCAGCGCCTCGTTCATCCCGGTCTATGCCGAGCTGCTCGGCCAGGGCCGC
>JADLDF010000137.1 GCA_020846815.1 Gammaproteobacteria bacterium
ACAACTTGCTGATTTTGAAGGGCTTCCCATGTCCCGCGTCTGCGAACTCACCGGCAAGCGCCCCGTCGTGGGCAATACCGTGTCCCACGCGAACAACAAGAAGCGCCGCCGCTTCCTGCCGAACCTGCACACGCAGCGTTTCTGGCTCGAGGGCGAGAAGCGCTGGATCTCGCTGCGCGTGAGCACGAATGCCCTGCGCACCATCGAGAAGAACGGCCTCGACGCCGTCGTCGCCGACCTGCGCGCCAAGGGCGCGAAGATCTGAGCCGCCGCGGCGCGATCTCGGGTCCGAACCTGGAGCACTGAGCCATGCGTGAAAAGGTCAAGCTGCTGTCGTCGGCCGGCACCGGCCACTTCTACGTCGCGATGAAGAACAAGCGCCTTCATCCCGAGAAGATGGAAGTGAAGAAATACGATCCGGTCGTCCGCAAGCACGTTTCCTACAAGGAAACCAAGATCAAGTGATCCCACCGGGCTTCGCGGCCGCATCCGGCCCGAAGCCTCGCGGTCCCGGCGCGGCGCCACGCCCCGCCGGGCGACGCGACCTCCCCGCCGCCGTTCCCCGTCCGCCCGAACCGCCGCTTCGGGAGTCTCTTCCGGACCGGATCGCATGCCGGAACTTCCCGAAGTAGAAACCACGCGCCGCGGCGTCGAGCCGTACGTGCTGGGGCGGCGCATCGTCCGGCTGGCCGTGCACGAGCCGCGGCTGCGCTGGCCGGTGGACCGTGCCATTGCCGATCGCGTCGCCGGTGCGCGCATCACGCGCGCCGCGCGGCGTGCCAAATACCTGCTGTTCGAGCTCGACTCGGGTGCGACGCTGATGCTGCACCTCGGCATGTCCGGCAACCTGCGCGTGCTGCCCGCCGAAGTGCCGCGCAAGCTCCACGACCATCTGGACCTCGTGCTCGACTCGGGCCAGGCGCTGCGCTTCAACGACCCGCGCCGCTTCGGCTCGCTGCACTACCTGAGCGGCGACCCGGCGGCGCATCCGCTGCTCGCGAAGCTCGCACCGGAGCCGTTCGACCCCGCCTTCGACGCCGATCACCTCTGGCGCGCGACACGCGGTCGCCGCGTCGCGATCAAGCTGCTGATCATGAACAGCCAGCTCGTGGTCGGAGTCGGCAACATCTACGCCAGCGAAGCGCTGTTCCGCGCGCACATCCGCCCGCGCCGCCAGGCCCGCAGCCTGAAGCGCGACGAAGTCGAACGGCTGGTCGCGGCGATCCGCGAGGTGCTGGCGATGGCCGTCGAGGTCGGCGGCACAACCTTGCGCGACTACGTCGGTGTCGACGGCAGTCCGGGCTATTTCCGCCAGAAGCTCTACGTCTACGAGCGCAGCGGCGAGCCCTGCCGCGTCTGCGGCACGCCGGTGCGGCAAGCCGTGCAGGGTCAGCGCTCGACCTACTGGTGCCCGCAGTGCCAGCGGTGATACGGTGACTCCATGGCCAGGCCCGTTGCCGTGATCCAGCAGGAAATCCGCGACCTTTGAATGATGACGTCGTCGCGCACCTCGCCGCCGCCGACCCGGTCATGGCGAGGCTGATCGCGGCCGTCGGTTCCTACGGCCTCGTGCCGAAGGCCGCCGATGCGCCGTTCCGGCATCTCGCCCGCGCGATCACCTACCAGCAGCTCAATGGCGTCGCCGCCGGCACGATCTTCAGGCGGCTGATCGCACTGTTCCATCCGGACGATCCGGAAGCGTTCCCGACGCCCGCGCAGCTGCTCGCGATGCCGGAGGCGCGGCTGCGCGCCGCGGGCTATTCGGGCTCGAAGGTCGCGGCGCTGAAGGATCTCGCGGCCAAGGCGCTCGACGGCACAGTGCCCGACACGGCGACGCTGCTGCCGCTCGACGACGATGCGATCGTCGCGCGGCTGACCGCGGTGCGCGGCATCGGCCGCTGGACGGTCGAGATGATGCTGATGTTCCAGCTCGGCCGTCCCGATGTGCTGCCGATCGACGACTTCGGCGTGCGCAATGGCTTCCGTCTCGCCTACGGCCTGCGCGCAATGCCCGCGCCGCGCGCGCTCGCGGCCTTCGGCGCGCGCTGGGCGCCGCAGCGCTCCGCGGCCGCGTGGTATCTCTGGCGTGCCTGCGACCTGCACAAGGCCGGCAAGCTGCCGCAGCCGCTGCGGCCGGCACCGCGGCTGCGCAACCCCGCCGCGCGGCGCAAGCGCAGCGTTGCGATCGGCGCGAATGCAGCCGCAAAGGCCACTGCCGCCGCAGGCACGAAGCCATCGACGAACGACAGGAAAGCGCCCGCGGGCGCCGGCGTCAGACGCGACTCTGCTTGCGCAGCTCGGCCGCGACGATCGGGTGGACGAACTCGCTGACGTCGCCGCCGAGCACCGCGATCTCGCGCACCAGCG
This sequence comes from Gammaproteobacteria bacterium, assembly GCA_020846815.1. The sequence goes on from JADLDF010000137.1 coordinate 2,368, forward strand.
TCGAGGAGATGAAGGTGAACTGCTCCTGCGGCGTCATGAAAACGGTCTCGATTTCGCGCGACAGGTGGCGGCTCATGTTGGCGAGCTGGAATTCGAACTCGAAGTCCGAGACGGCGCGCAGCCCGCGCACGATCACGAACAGCTCGTTGCGGCGCGCGAAATCGACCGTCAGGCCCGAATAGCCCATGACCTCGACGTTCGGCAGGTCGGCGAGCACCGCGCGCGTGAGCTCGACGCGCTTCTCGAGCGGGAACATCGGCGCCTTGTTGGGATTGGCCGCGATCGCGACGACCACGCGGTTGAAGATCGAGGCCGCGCGCCGCACGAGATCCGTGTGGCCGTTGGTGATGGGATCGAAAGTGCCGGGATAGACGGCGCTGCGCTTCATGTCGGTTGTCCGGTGCCCAGTCGCCGCCCCTCGCGGCGCAGCAGATGATAACCGACCGCGCCCGCCTGTCCGCTGCGCAGCGATTCCCAGCCTGCCGGCCATTCCGGCAACCGCTCCGCGGCGGCCGCCTCGACGTAGAGCAGCGCGCCGGGCTCGAGCCAGCCGCCCGCTTCGAGCGCCCGCGCGATCGGCGGCAGCAGGCCGGCGGCGAAGGGCGGATCGAGAAACACGAGCCCGAACGGGCCCGCGGCCGCGCCGACCGCGTCCACACGCGTGCCCGTGCCCGCGCCCGTGCCTGCCGCGACGAACGCCTGCGCCTCGGCGCGGATCACGGTGGCACCCTGCGCGCCCCATTCGGCGAGACGCTCGCGCAGCGCCTGCACGGCGCGCGGGTCGCTGTCGACGAAAGTGACGGCCGCCGCGCCGCGCGACAGCGCTTCGAGGCCGAGCACGCCGCTGCCGGCAA
>JADLDF010000138.1 GCA_020846815.1 Gammaproteobacteria bacterium
ATGCTCGCCGTCGCACACGTCCTCGGCCTGATGCTCGCGTTCTTCGCGACCACGTTCCTGCTGCCGATGGCCTGCTCGGTGCTGACCCAGGACGGCATGTTCATCGATTTCGCCGTGGCGGCCGCCCTGAACGTCATCGGCGGGCTGGGCCTGGCCGGCGCGACGCGACGCTACAAGCGCGAGCTGAAGCCGCGCGACGGCTTCCTGCTGGTCACGCTGTCCTGGACGCTGATGTCGGCGTCGGCGTCGATCCCGCTGCTGATCGCGCTGCCGGAGCTTTCGTTCACTGACGCCTATTTCGAGGCGGTCTCCGGCCTGACGACGACCGGCTCGACCGTGCTCACCGGGCTCGACCGGCTGCCGCCGTCGATCAACTTCTGGCGCCACGTGCTGCACTGGTTCGGCGGCATCGGCATCATCGTGCTCGCGGTCGCGGTGCTGCCGCTGCTGGGCGTCGGCGGCATGCAGCTCTACCGTGCCGAAGCGCCCGGCGCCGTCAAGGACCAGAAACTGACGCCGCGGATCACCGAGACCGCCAAGGCGCTGTGGTTCACCTACGCAGGGATCACCGTGCTCGCGATCGTGGTCCTGAAGATGCTCGGCATGAGCTGGTTCGATGCGATCTGTCACGCCTTCTCGGTCGTGTCCCTCGGCGGCTTCTCGACCCACGATCGCAGCATCGGCTGGTTCGACTCGCTCGGGATCGAGCTGGCCCTGACGCTGTTCATGCTGGTCTCATCGCTGAGCTTCGCGCGCCATTTCGTGGCGTTCCGGCGGCTGTCGCTGAAGCCCTACAAGGGCGACTCCGAAGCCAAGGCCATCGTCGCGATCCTGCTGGTCAGCATCGTGCTGATCACTTGGCTGCTGATCGGCTCGCGCACCTACGCCGACTTCGGCACCTCGCTGCGCCACGCGACCTTCACGGTGATCTCGATCGCCACGACTTCGGGCTTCGTGACTGAGAACTACGAGCTCTGGCCGATCTTCGCGCCGCTCTGGCTGCTGTTCCTCAGCGGCATCGTCTGCGCGACCGGCTCCACCGGCGGCGGCATCAAGATGTTCCGCACCCTGCTGCTCGCGAAGCAGGCGCTGCGCGAGATGAAGCTGCTGGTCCATCCTTCGGCCATCGTGCCGGTGCGCATCGGCGGGAACGTCGTGCCGGACCGGGTCGCGCAGTCGGTGCTCGCGTTCATCTTCCTCTACTTCCAGACCATCGCGATCCTGACCTTCGCGATGCTGCTGACCGGCATGGATTTCGTCACGGCGCTGAGCTCGGTCGTCGCCAGCGTGAACAACATGGGCCCGGCGCTGGGCCCGACCGGCGCGGCCGGCACCTACAAGGTCATCACGGACGTGCAGACCTGGATCTGCAGCGCGGCGATGCTGCTCGGACGGCTCGAGATCTTCAGCGTGCTGGTGCTGTTCACGCCGGCGTTCTGGCGCAAGTGAGGCACAGCGACTCGGGCGAGGGAGGGCACGGGTTGGAACAGCGAGGCGTGGCGGCGATAGATGGACTGGTCGAGCGCATCGGCAAGGCAATGGGCTGGCTGACGCTGGCAATGGTGGCCGGCACGCTGATCGTGGTCGTGATGCGCTATGGCTTCGACAAGGGCTGGCTCTGGCTGCAGGAATCGATTACCTGGATGCACGCCGCGGTCTTTATGCTCGGAGCCGGCTGGGCGCTGCGCACCGGTGATCACGTCCGGGTCGACATCTTCTACCGCAAACTCCCGTCCCGCGGCCAAGCACTGGTCGATCTCGCCGGCACGCTGCTGTTGCTCGTGCCGCTGTGTGCTTTTCTCGTCTGGGACTCGCGCAGCTACGTGCTGCAGTCCTGGCAGATCCGCGAGGCCTCGCGCGAGGCCGGCGGCATGCAGGGCCTGTTCCTGCTGAAATCGCTGATCCCGCTCGGCATGGGGCTGGTGCTGCTGCAGGGCCTCTCCGAGGCCTTGCGCGCCTGGCGCCGTTTCGCGGCGGCGGGGACCACAGGCGGCGCAGCGCGCTCCGGCACGACGGCGGAGGACTGAGCCATGCCGGGCGCCGAGATCGCAGCCCTGCTGCTGTTCGTGGCGATCGTCGCCGCGCTGATGGCAGGCTACCCGGTCGCTTTCACGCTCGGCGGCGTGTCGCTGCTGTTCGCATTCGGCGCCGAGGCGCTGGGCGTGTTCGATCCGGCCTATCTCGAAGCGCTGCCGAGCCGCGTGTTCGGCACGATGACCAACGACAGCCTGGTCGCGGTGCCGCTGTTCGTGTTCATGGGACTGGTGCTGGAACGCACGCGCATCGCCGAGGACCTGCTCGAGACGCTCGGCCTGCTGTTCGGCGGCCTGCGCGGCGGGCTCGCGTTCTCCGTCGTGATCGTCGGTGCGCTGCTCGCGGCGAGCACCGGCATCGTCGGCGCCACCGTGGTGACGATGGGGCTGCTCTGCCTGCCGACCATGCTTCGGCGCGGCTACGACCCGAAGCTCGCGACCGGCGTGATCTGCGCCTCGGGGACGCTCGGGCAGATCATCCCGCCGTCGATCGTACTGGTGCTGCTCGGCGACGTGATCTCGACCGCGTATTCGCAGGCCCAGCTGAAACTCGGCAGCTACCAGCCGAAGACCGTCTCGGTCGGCGATCTGTTCGTCGGTGCGCTGCTGCCCGGGCTGATGCTGGTCGGGCTCTATCTGCTGTACGCCGCGATCCTCGCCATCGTGAAGCCCGCGTCCATGCCGGCGATCCCGCCCGAGGATCGCCGCGCTGCGCGCGAATCCGGTTTCGCGCTGCGCGTGGTGCAGGCCCTGGTCGCGCCGCTGGTGCTGATCCTCGCGGTGCTCGGCTCGATCCTCGCCGGCATCGCGACGCCCACCGAGGCCGCCGGCGTCGGCGCGGTCGGCGCGCTGGCACTGGGCCTCGCGAAGCGCGCGCTCACGCTGGTGCGGCTGCGCCAGATCATGGAAGGCACCGTGCGCATGAGCACGATGGTGTTCATGATCCTGGTCGGGGCTTCGGTGTTCTCGCTGGTGTTCCGCGGGCTCGGCGGCGACGACGTCGTGCACGGGCTGCTGGGCGGCATTCCCGGCGGCGCTTTCGGCGCGATGCTGGCCGTGATGGCGG
>JADLDF010000139.1 GCA_020846815.1 Gammaproteobacteria bacterium
CCGCGGTAGTGGCTCGACATCAGGAAGAAGCGCAGCACCTCCGGGTGGCGCACGTGGCCGGAGTCGAGCACGGTGCGGATCGTGAAGAAGTTGCCGAGCGACTTCGACATCTTCTCGTCGTCGACGTTGACGAAGCCGTTGTGCATCCAGAGGTTCGCGAACCGGTCGCCGCTCGCGGCGCAGGACTGTGCGATCTCGTTTTCGTGGTGCGGGAACTTGAGGTCGAGGCCGCCGCCGTGGATGTCGAAATGCGTGCCGAGCAGCTCGTGCGACATCGCGCTGCACTCGATGTGCCAGCCGGGGCGGCCCGGCCCCCAGGGCGACTCCCAGGAGGGCTCGCCGGGCTTGGCGCGCTTCCAAAGCACGAAATCGAGCGGGTCGCGCTTGGCCTCGTCGACCTCGACGCGCGAGCCGGCGCGCAGATCGGCGAGGCGCTTGCCGGAGAGCCGGCCGTAGGGCGCGAAGCTCGCCACCGAATACATGACGTCGCCGTTCGGCGCGACATAGGCGTGGCCTTTGTCGATGAGCTTCGCGGTGAGCGCGATCATGCCGCCGACGTGCCCGGTGGCGCGCGGCTCGGCGTCGGGCCGCAGGATGCCGAGGCGGTCGTAGTCCTCGTGCATCGCCTGGATGAAGCGCGCCGTGAAGGCGTCGATGGGCTCGCCGAGCTCGGCGGCGCGCCGGATGATCTTGTCGTCGATGTCGGTGATGTTGCGCACGAAACGCACGCGGTAGCCGCGCCACGTGAGGTAGCGGCGCACCACGTCGAAGGCGACCTTCGAGCGCGCATGGCCGATGTGGCAGAAGTCGTAGACCGTGTCGCCGCAGACGTACATGCCGACTTCGCCGGGACGGATCGGCTGCAGTTCTTCCTTGCGACCGGTCAGGGAATTGTGGATGCGGAGCATGCGTCCTCAGCGGGCGTAACGGGAAAGGCGCTCGTGCGCACGGCCTTCGGGCATCAGGTGCAGCAGCGGAGCGAGTTCGGGGCCATGGTCGAGGCCGGTCAGCGCGCAGCGCAGCGGCCTGAACAGCGCCGAGCCCTTGCGCCCGGTCGCGGCCTTGACCGCGGCGACCAGCGCCGGCCAGTCGCGCCCGTGCCGGGCACTCGCCTCGGCCGCAGCCGCGAAGAATGCGGGCCCCGCCTCGCGCAGCACGGCGAGCGCGGCGGCATCGGGCGGCGGTGGCTCGCCGAAGACCACCTGCGACCAGAGCGCGGCGTCCGCGGGCAGCACGACGTTGGCGCGCACCGCCGCGGCGAATGCCGCGCGCGCCGCCGGATCGAGCCCGGGAGGCAGCGCCGGCGCGAGCCAGTCGGCGGCGGCTTCCGCCGTCAGGGCCTGCACGGCGTCCTTCTGCCAGGCCGCGAGCTGCACGGGATCGAGCCTCGCTGGAGCGCGGCCGAGGTGTGACGGGTCGAAGCCGCGCGCCAGTGCCTCGTGGTCGAGCAGGCCCTGCAGCGGGCTCGAATGACCGAGCCGGAACAGCAGGTTCAGCAGCGCCGCCGGCAGGTAGCCACGCTCGCGCAGCTCGCGTACGGACACGGCGCCCCGGCGCTTGGAGAGCGGCTGGCCGTCGGCGTCGACGACCAGTGCGAGATGGCCGTAGCGCGGCGCCGGCAGGCCGAGCGCCTCGAGCAGCAGCAGCTGGCGCGGCGTGTTCGACAGATGATCCTCGCCGCGCAGCACGACGCTGACACCCATCAATCCGTCGTCGAGTGCGTTGCAGAAGAAGAACGCAGCACCACCCTCGGCGCGACGCACGACGAAATCGCCGATGTCGTCGCTCTGGAACGTCTGGCGGCCACGCACCAGATCGTCGAAGGCGAGCTCGCGGCCCGGCGGTACACGGAAGCGCAGGCTCGGGCGGCGGCCGGCGGCCTCGTGTGCCGCGCGCTGCGCGGCGTCGAGCCCGCGGCAGGTGCCCGCATAGCGCGGCGGGCGGCCGGCCGCGATCTGGGCCTTGCGACCGAGTTCGATTTCGAGCGGGCTGCAGTAGCAGGGATAGACCTGGCCGGCGGCCTCGAGCCGCTCCAGTGTCACGGCGTAGAGCGGTGCGCGGCGCGACTGCTCGTACGGCGCGGCAGGGCCGCCGACCTGCGGCCCCTCGTCCCAGTCGAGGCCGAGCCAGCACAGATCCTCGAGCAGCTGCGCGGCGTGGCCGGCGCGGCTGCGCTCGGCGTCCGTGTCCTCGATCCGCAGGATGAAGCGCCCGCCGTCGCGCCGCGCCAGCAGCCAGCTGAACAGCGCCGTGCGGGCGTTGCCGAGGTGCAGCTCGCCGGTCGGGCTCGGCGCGAATCGCGTGACGGGGGCAGCGGTCATCGGCGGCATGTTACCCGAGTCGCCTCGCCCGCTCGTCCGTCGCTAGAATGCCGCCGATGTCGCACCTCGAACACCGCGCAGCCGCGCCCCGCCCTGCTCCGTCCGGCCTCGCCGGCCATGCTCGCCACCTCCGGCTCGCCCTCGTCGCTGCACTGCTGCTCGGCGTGCTGCCGCTCGCCTCGAGCGCCGGCACGCAGGTGCGGTTCACGACCAGTCTCGGCGCGTTCACGATCGAGCTCGAGGACGAGCGCGCGCCGCTGACGGTCGCGAACTTCCTGCGCTACGTCCGCGACGGGCATTACGCCGGAACGATCTTCCACCGCGTGGTGCCGGGCTTCGTGATCCAGGGCGGCGGACTGACGGCGCAATTCGCGCCGAAGCCGGTCCGCGAACCGGTGGTCAACGAATCGGGCAACGGCCTCGTCAACGTGCGCGGCAGCGTCGGCCTGGCTCGCACCGGCGCGCCGCATTCGGGCGATGCGCAGTTCTTCGTGAACCTCGCCGACAACGCCGACCTCAATCCGCTGCCGTCGCGCTGGGGCTACGCGGTGTTCGGGCGCGTCGTCGAGGGCATGGACGTCGTCGATCGCATCGGCGTGCTGCCGACCGGCCCGATGGGACCGCTGAAGTCGGACGTGCCGCAGCGCCAGGTGCTGATCGAGAAGGCCGAAGTGCTGGATGGCGCCGGCGCAGGTGGGACCGGCACGGCCGGCCCGGACGGCAACGCGCCGGATGGCGCCGCTGCTGGCAGTACAAGTGGCGGCGCGGCGGCACGCGGCACTGCCGCGGACCCACGCTGAGACCCGGGCCCGCCGTGGCCCTGCTGTTCGTCTCCGACCTGCATCTGGATGCCGCCAGCCCGACGGCGGTCGAGGCCTTCCTGGGGCTGCTCGCGGGTGCGGCACGCGAGACGGAAGCGCTCTACGTGCTCGGCGACCTGTTCGAGAGCTGGATCGGAGACGACGATCCGGATCCGGTGCGCACGCGGGTCTGCGACGCGATGCTGGCGCTGGCCGCGCACGGCGTGCCGCTGTTCGCGATGCACGGCAACCGCGACTTCCTGCTCGGCCCCGGCTTCGAGGCGC
>JADLDF010000140.1 GCA_020846815.1 Gammaproteobacteria bacterium
GACAGCGGGCGGCTCGAGGCCTCGCGGCGCGCGCGCGTGAGCTTGTCGTAGAACTCCGAATCCTCGAAGTGCGCCAGCGTCAGCGTCACGGCCTTCTCGAGGATCAGCACGTTGACGCGCTGGCCGAGCTGCGCGCGCAGCAGCGACTGGCAGAGGCCGAGGGCGCGCTGCGCGGCCGCGAGCGCCGCGACCAGCAGGCCCTCGAGCACGACCAGCTCCAGCACACGCAGCCGGGCCTGCGCGAACGCCGACGCGGCATCGGCGCCGGAGGCCGCGCCGGCGAGCCGCGCGGCCGCGACCACGGCATCGACGATCTGCGCGCCGACCCAGGCGATCGCCGCGGGCATCGCGCCGGCGAACAGCGTCAGCAGGCCGAGCGCGAGCGTCAGCGCACGGCTCGTCGACCAGACCAGCTCCAGCGCGCGGCGGCTGTAGCGGAACACCCCGAGGAAGCCGCGCAGCGGGTCGCCGCCGACGGGAGGACTCATTCGACCGGGAAACTCATTCGGCGGGACGCACGCCCTGGCCGTCACGCGGCGCGGCACCCTTGCGCAGGTGGTACTCGAAGGCCTGGTCGCGCCGTCCCGTCAGGTAGGGGACCATGTAGAGCACCGCCATGCCTTCCAGCGCCCGCGCGTTGCGGATCGGGCCCGCATCCAGCGTCTCGAAGCCCATCTTCTCGACGATCCGCGCCACCCGGGCCTTGGCCGCCGCATCGTCGCCGGCGAGCGGGATCGTCACCGGACCGCCGGCCGCTGCCGGATCGGCCATGACGTGCGAGCCGACGGCATTGAAGGCCTTGACGACCTTCGCCTGCGGCGCGAGCGCCTGGATGCGCTCGCCCGCCGAGTCGTCGACCGCCATCTCCATGAGCTTCGAGGCGCCGACGCGCAGCGCGTTGGTGGGATCGATCACGATGCGACCACCGAGGTCCAGGCCGCGCAGCGTCGCCTCGGTGACGTTCCACGGCAGCGCGACCACGACGTACTGCGCGCGCGCCACGGCCTGCGGCAGCGTGGTCGCCGACGCGCCGGTGCCGCTGCGCGCGACCAGCGCCTGCACGTCGGGCCGCTGCGGCTCGCGCGAGCCATAGACGACCTCGAAACCCTGCCGCGCGAACTGCGGACCGAGCGCGGCGCCGACGCGGCCGGTACCGAGCACCGCGACGGTCTCGGCCGACATCGCCGGGCCGGCGGCGAAGAAGACGGACAGCAGGAGGGCGAGACAGGCGCTGTGATGTGGTCGCATGAGTGATTCCCCGCTGATCGGTGCAGCGGACGATTATAGACTCAGCGTCTTCACGTCATCTGATGGAGAACCCACATGGCTGCTGTTCCACGCCTCACCGTCCTCACGCTCGCCCTGCTCGCGACCGGTTGCGCGAGTCTGGAGGGCGGCTCGCCGGCCCGCACCGTCGCGCTCGAATCGCGCTCCGGCAGCAGCGTCACCGGCACGCTCCGACTGCGCGACAGCGCCGCCGGCCTGCGCATCCAGGGCGAGGTCCGCGGCCTGCAGCCGAACGCCGAACACGGCTTCCACATCCACGAAAAGGGCGATTGCTCGGCCGCCGATGCGAGCAGCGCCGGTCCGCACTTCAATCCTTCGGGCGCGCCGCACGGCCGCGCGGGCAGCGGCGCGCACCATGCCGGCGACATGCCGAACATCAGGGCGGATGCCAATGGCGTGGCCAGGGTCGACCAGATGGTCGCCGGCGTGACGCTCGCCGCCGGCGCGAACGGCGCGGCCGGACGCGCGCTGGTGGTACATCGCGATCCGGACGACTACAGCTCGCAGCCGGCCGGCAACTCCGGCCCGCGCACTGCCTGCGGCGTGATCCCCGGCAACTGAGCCAGGCATGGCTTCCGACGCCCTACGGGAATTCCGCCGCGGCTGGCGCACGCTCCTTGCCTCGGGCATGGGCAACGGCGCGGGCCTCGGCGGCCTGCCGGTCTACACCTTCGGCGTGTTCGTCGTGCCTCTGGTCGAAGCCTTCGGCTGGACCCGCGGCCAGATCTCGAGTGCCGCGAGCTTCCTGATCGTCGGCAGCGCGCTCACCGCACCGATCATCGGCGGCATCGTCGATCGCTACGGCGTGCGCCGCGTCGGCCTCGCCTCCATGATCGCGCTCGCGCTCGGCTATGCGCTGCTGACCCAGCTCGGCGGCACGATCGCAATGTTCTATGCCGCCTGGCTCGCGCTGTCGCTGATCGGCGGCGGCACCACGCCGGTCGTCTGGACACGCACCGTGGGCGTCTGGTTCGATCGCGGCCGCGGTCTCGCTGCTGGCGCTCTGCGCGGGCGGCTGCGTGCTGTTGAGTCTCGCCGACCTGCCGGGTTGGCTCATCGGCCTCGCGGTCATGTCGCTCGGCCTCGCGGCCGAGGTCGAGGTCGAGGTCGACCTGGTCGCGTTCCTGTCGAGCCGCTATCTCGGCATGAAGGCCTACGGCAAGATCTACGGCTGGCAGCTGACCGCATTCTACCTCGGTGCGGCGGTCGGCCCGCTCGCCGCGGGCCTCACCTATGACCGCTTCCAGAGCTATCTGCAGGTATTGTGCTTCGCCGCCGCCGCACTGCTGTTCGGCGCGATCGAGCCGCTGCGGATCCCGAAGCGCGCGAGCTCCTTGGCCCAGACCTCGGCCATGGCCGCGACACCGGCCTTGGTGGCCGAATAGTTCGTCTGCCCGGGATTGCCGTGCCGCGAGACGCTCGAGATGTTGATGATCACCCCACCCCGGCCCGACTCCACCATGCGCTCGGCGGCCTCGCGGCCGCAGAGGAATACGCCGGTGAGGTTGATGTCGATGACCGGCTGCCACTGCTCGAGGCCCATCTTGCCGACCACGCGGCCGTCCTTGACCTTGATCAGCAGGCCATCCTTGACGATGCCGGCATTGTTGACGAGTACGTCGAGCCGGCCGAAGTCGCGCACCACGGCATCCAGGGTCGCGCCCACCTCGGCTTCCCGCGTCAGGTTGCAGAGATAACCGCGGGCGGTCACGCCGGGCGCAGTGCACTGCTGCACCGTCGCGTCGAGACCGGCCTGGTCGAGATCGAGCAGCGCGACAAGGAAAGCCGGGCAACGGCCGGGCCGCTCGCGAGATTACTTATGATGTGCAAAGCCCCCCCCAACGCCGGAATGCCCGATGCTCGAAATCCGCCCCGCCCGGCCCGAGGACGCGCAGCTCGTCATGGCGCTGATCCGCGAGCTCGCCCAGTACGAGAAGCTGCTCGACGACGTCGATGCCGACGAGACCCTGATCGGCCGCGCGCTGTTCGCGCCGCAGCCGCGCGTGTTCTGCGACATCGCCGAATGGACCGAGCCGGGCGCTGTCTCGCCTGCGACCGCCGGCTTCGCGCTATGGTTCTACAACTTCTCCACTTTTCGCGGTCGGCACGGCATCTATCTCGAGGATCTGTTCGTGCGTCCGCAGCATCGGGGCCGCGGCATCGGCGGCGCGCTGCTCGCGCGCCTCGCCCGCCGCTGCGTCGAGCAGGGCCTGACGCGCCTCGAATGGGCCGTGCTCGACTGGAACGAGCCTGCGCTGCGGTTCTACCGCGGGCTCGGCGCCGCCGGCCTGAAGGAATGGATTCCACACCGCGTGACCGGTGCCGCGCTGACGGCGCTCGCGGCGCGCGCACCGTCCGGCCTCAGCGGCTGAGGCGCTCGCGATCGAGGAACTCGCGCATCGAGAGCCCCGCCTCGACCGTGAACTCGTGGCGCTCGAGCGCCGCCTCGACCTCTTCGCGACGCATGCACAGGAACTGCTCCACCTCACCGTCGCGCCCGAGCGGCACGAAGCCCTCGGGCAGCGCCACGTCGGCGACGATCACCCGCTCGTCGTGCAGTCCGAAGCGCGTCTCGCGTACCGAGTGGAGGCTGACGCCCGGGAATTCGACCCGGCTCGCGATCGAACGCGGTACGCCGGCCTCCTCCCAGAGCTCGCGCATCGCGCAGGCGCGCAGCGATTCGCCGGCGCCGACACCTCCGGCGGCGACGTTGTCGAGCATCCCGGGATCGGCCCGCTTGAGCTGGCTGCGCCGGGCGATCCAGACGCGGCCGTCGGCGAGGTAGCCGTTGACGTGCACCGCACGGTTCTGGATGCCGAGCGTGCGGAACGCGCCACGTTCGCAGCGTGCAACCTCCTCGCCCGCGGCGTTCAGCACCGAGCACAGCTCGTTGCGCCAGTCGGCGATGAGCCCGCGGCCGCGCAGCTGCACCGCCAGGCCCTGCAGCAGACGACTGCGCCGCGGGTTCGAGAAGCCCGCATCGCGGAGCATCAGCCCGAGCTCCGCCTGCCCGACGGCGCCTGCTTCGAGCAGCGCGGGCGCGAGATCGCGGCGCACCCGTCCGAGGATCTCGCCGGCGATCCAGAACGGCAGGTACTGGGCGGCGAAATCCGCGTCGGCCACGCTCGCGCGCGCTCCCGGCAAAGGTCTCAGTCGCGCAGGAAATCGACCAGCGCCTGGCCGAAATCCTCGGGCTGCTCGACGTTCGACAGATGAGAGGCGTCGAGCACGAGCAGATCCGAGCCCGCGATGCGCAGGGCCATGTATTCCGAGTGATCGACCGGCGTTGCCACGTCCTGCGCGCCGGCGATCACCAGAGTCGGCAGCGCGATGCCCGCGATGGCCTCGCGCAGGTCGGTGTCGCGCAGCGCGCCGCAGGCCTCGGCATAGCCACGCGGCATCGTGCCGCGCACCATCTCGACGATGCGCGCGACCATGGCGGTCTCGCGCTCGCGGAAACCGGCAGTGAACCAGCGCGCCGGCACGGCCTCGGCCAGCGGCCCCATGCCCTCTCGCAGCGCGATGGCGATGCGCTCGTCCCAGTTGGACGCGGGCGGCAGGTGCGGGGCGGTGTTTGCGAGCACCAGGCGCCGCACCCGGCCGGCATGGTGCAGTGCCGCCCACATCGCCGTCTGGCCGCCGAGCGACAGGCCGCACCAGTGGGCCCGCGGCGCACGCGCGGCGTCGAGCACCGCGACCGCATCGGCGGCATAGTCGGCCATGGTGCGCGCTGCCGGCGGCCCGAAGTCGAGTTCCGACTTGCCGTGACCCCGGACATCGAAGCGGATCACGCGGAAATGCGGCTCGAGCCTCGGCAGCTGCGGCGCCCAGACCTCGAGCGAGGCACCCAGCGGATGCAGCAGCAGCAGCGGCGGGGCGTGGTTGCGCCCCGACACCGCGTAGTGCAGCCGACAGCCGTCGCGTTCCACGAATCCCGTCTGCACGGCCGGATCAGTCCGCCTTGAACTTGTCGTGGCAGGCCTTGCAGGCGCTGCCTGCGGCGCCGAAGGCCGCCTTCACGCCCTCGAGCGCGCCGCTCTTCGAGGCCGTCGCCAGCGCAGCGGTCTTGTCCTGGAAATCCTTCATCAGCCGGTCGAACTCGGCCTTGTTCGTCCAGATCGCCGGCTTGGCCTTGGTGGGCGCGCCCGATCTGGAAATCGCCGGGAAAACTTCCGGAGCGATCGTGGACAGGAAGGCCACGCGTGCCGCGTTGCGCTGGAACAGCGCGGCATCGAACGGCGCCTTGCCGGTGGCCATCGCGCCCAGCGGTCCGAAGTTGTTGCCGATGACGGTGTAGAGCGACTGACGGTACTTGATGGCCGCCTCCACGTCCTTGCTGCCCTGCGCCTGGGCGACGCCGGCGGCACCCAGAGCGAGGACGACTGCGCCGGCGATCGCCGGCGTCCACTTCTTCCTTGACGAAATCGACATCTTTCAGGGGCTCCCGAGCATGGGGTGGGATGATCGAGCGGTGATTGTAAGCGCAACGCGCTTGCCGGTCGCAAGCCCGGCCGCCCTCTGCTACGCTTCGCGACCTTTTTGCCCGCCGCGACCTCGCCCGCCCCGCCATGTCCACCGCCCGCCCCATCCGCAACATCGCGATCATCGCGCACGTCGACCACGGCAAGACCACGCTGGTCGATTGTCTGCTGAAGCAGTCGGGCACCTTCGCCGCGCACGAGCGCGTCGGCGAGCGCGTCATGGACTCCAACGACCTCGAGCGCGAGCGCGGCATCACGATCCTCGCCAAGAACTGCGCGATCGAGTA
>JADLDF010000141.1 GCA_020846815.1 Gammaproteobacteria bacterium
CAGCGTCGCCGACAGCCAGGTGCCGGACCTGAACCTCGACGTGCTGCTGGACCTGAACATGGTCATGTCCATGGAGGTCGGCCGCACGCGCATCCCGATCCGCAGCCTGCTCGGCATCGTGCCGGGCTCGGTCCTCGCGCTCGATCGCAGGGCCGGCGAGCCGTTCGCGGTGTTCGTCAACGGCAAGCTGATCGCGCAGGGCGAGGTGGTCGTGGTCAACGAGAAGATCGGCGTGCGCTTCACCGACGTCGTCAGCTCCGCGGAACGCGCCAAGGCGATGCAATGAGCGCAAGAGACCACGGGCCGAAGCCGACCCCGGTCGCCGATCATCGAGCGACCCGGAGGTGCGCACCACGCCGCCGGCGACTGTGCAACGACGGACACCCACGGAGACCTGCATGACGAACCTGCTGCTGCCGCTGTCGCAGGCACTGTTGTACGCCCTGGCCGCCGCCGGCTGCACCGCGATCGCGGCTGCCGCGGCACTGGCCCTGGCCCGCTCGCGCACGCGCGCCCATGGCGTGCGCCTCGAACGCCTGCGCGCGGAGCTCGTCGCACTGCGCAGCGAGAACGGCTCGCAGACGGCGACGTTGGTGGCCTTGGCCGCGCGCCTCGATGTGCTGCAGCGTCAGCTCGCGGCCGATGCCCGCCATGCCGCCACGGCACCGAACGCGGCGACCGGCTCGGCCTTCGAGCTCGGGATCCGGCTCGCGCGGGGTGGGGCCACGGTGGATGAGTTGATGTCGGCCTGCATGATTAGCCGCCACGAGGCTGAGCTTACGCTGCGCCTGCACGGCGCGGCGGGCCGCGGCACGGCTCCGGTCCCGGTTCCGGCCGGCCAGCGTCCGCCAGCTGCACGCCTGGTCGCATCGGGCTCAAGTGCGCTCGGCGGCGGCCGATAACACGACGGATGTCCGGAGCACGCCATATGTCCACGGAAACGCCCGCCGCACGGGGGGCCGAGCAGGCCGCTTCGAAGGAGTCCACGTGGGAGGCCTTCGAATTCGTCAAGGCGCTGGCCGGCGAGCTGTCGAGCGGCACGGTCGGCATCCCGAGCTTCCCCGACGTGGCGCTGCGCGTGCAGCGCCTGCTGGCGGACGAGAGCACCTCTGCCGAGCGGATCGTGCGAGTGCTCGGGGCAGAGCCGGCGCTCGCCGCGCGCATCCTGAGCATGGCGAACTCGGCGGCGCTGAACCCGTCGGGACAACGCATCACGGACCTGCGCGCCGCCGTGACCCGCATGGGCTTCGACATGCTGCGCAGCGCTGCGATCGCGTTCGCGATGGCGCAGGTGCAGGCCGCGGAGCAGTACCGTGCGATCGAGAAGCCGCTGAAGGCGATCTGGCGCCGCAGCGTCGAAGTCGCTTCGCTGTGCCGAGTGATCGCGCGGCGCCACGACGAACTGAGCGGCGATGCAGCGCTGCTGGCCGGCCTGCTGCACGGCGTCGGCAAGCTCTACATCCTGACGCGCGCCGCGCGCCATCCGCGGCTGTTCGCGGACCAGGCCAGTTTCCAGAGCATCGTCCGCGATTGGCACGCCGACATCACCAAAGCGCTGCTGGAGAGCTGGAAGATCGACGACGAGCTCATCGAGGCGGTCCACGGCTTCGAGGATCCGGAACGCGTCGGACGCGGCCCGCTGTCGCTAGGCGACGTGCTGGCGGTCGCCGACCTCCTGGCCTCGCTGCGCAACGAGCCGGACCTGCTCGAGCTGCGGCTCGCCGAGTGCTACAGCGCAGCCCGGCTGGGCGTCGATACCACGACGCTGCCGCAGGTGCTGAACGACTGCAACGCCGAGATGAACGCCTTGAAGGAGGCGCTCGGCCAGTGAGGCCTTTGTAATGAACCAGACTGCCGACGAAACCATCGAAACCGCTCCGGAGAACGCCGCGTTCGCCTTCGTCCAGGAGCTCGCCGCCGGGCTCTCCCGCAAGGAGATCGAGTTGCCGAGCTTCCCCGACGTCGCGATCCGCGTCCGTCGCGTGCTCGCCGACGAGGACGTCAGCGCCAAGGACGTGGTGCGGGTCGTCGGCTCCGAACCCGCGCTGGCCGCGCGCATCATGCAGATGGCGAACTCGGCCGCCCTCGGCCATGTCGGCAAGCCGATCGCGGACCTGCGCGCCGCGATCACGCGCATCGGCTTCAACCTGGTGCGCAGCGCGGCGATCAGCTTCGCGATGAGCCAGGTGCGGCGCGCCGAGAACCTCAAGTCCCTCGGCGGCTCGCTGCAGGCGCACTGGGAGCACAGCTCGCTGGTCGCGGCGTTCAGCCACGTGGTCGCGCGCCGCCTCACCCGGGTCAATCCCGATACAGCGCTGCTGGCCGGGCTGCTGCACGGCGTCGGCAAGCTCTACATCCTCACCCAGGCCGTGCGCCATCCGGCGCTGTTCAACGACCAGGCTGCGTACTTCGAGGTCGAGCGCGACTGGCACGTCAGCATCGCCAAGGCGCTGCTCGAAACCTGGCAGATTCCCGAGGACATCGTCGCCGCGGTCGAGAGCCACGAGGACACGACGCGCGAGCACGAGGGCGCGCCGGATCTGACCGACGTACTGACGGTCGGCTCGCTGCTCGCAACCTTCCACGCCTTTCCGGACACCCTGGAGCTGAACCTGCAGGGCGTCAGCGCCTGCGAGCGCATGCGCCTCGATCGCAAGGCGCTCGAGGCGCTGGTCAGCGAATCCGAGAAGGACGTCGCCAGCCTGCGGCAGATGCTCGGTCTGTGACCCGCGGCCCTGCCTGGGCCGACTTGTCCGCACCGCCGGCCTGACAGCCGCCGGTGGCGTTTGGCTAGAATGCGTCCATGAGTGCTTCCGCCGGGTCGGGACGCCGCTACGGCGTCGTTGCCGCAATGCTGCTGTCGTTCGCGACGCAGGCCGCCGTCGCCCCTGCAAGGGCGACGGTCTACGAGCTGCGCACCGATGGCAGCGGCGTGTTCGGCGCCGTCGAGCGTGTCCGCACGCGCTACGAGGACACGCTGATCGAGCTCGCCCGGCGCTACAGCCTCGGCTACGAGGAGCTGACGCGCGTGACCGTCGGGGTCGATCCCTGGCTGCCGGGCGAGGGCACGGAGATCGTGATTCCCGGACAGCGCATCCTTCCGCCGGGGCCGCGCCAGGGGGTCGTCGTCAATCTGCCGGAGCACCGCCTCTACTTCTTTCCGAAACCGAAGAAGGGACAGACGCCGACCGTGATGACCTTCCCCGTCAGCGTCGGCAAGATGGACTGGCGCACGCCCATCGGTGTCACGCGCATCGTCGACAAGCGCCGCAACCCGACCTGGACCCCGCCGGAGTCGGTACGGCGCGAACACGCGGCCCGCGGCGAGCCGCTGCCGAAGGTGGTCGGGCCCGGTCCAGACAACCCGCTGGGCGCGCACGCGATGCGCCTGGCCATTCCGGGCGGCGCTTACCTGATCCACGGCACCAACAATCCGGATGCGGTCGGGATGGCGGTGACCCATGGTTGCTTGCGGATGTATCCCGAGGACGTCGCACGGCTCTTCGATGCCGTCGCCGTCGGCACGCCGGTCACGCTGATCAACGAGCCGGTCAAGATCGCGCGCGTCGACGGCGAGATCTGGCTCGAGGTGCATCCGCCGGTCGATGCCCAGGGACAGATCGCGGAGCCCAACATCGAGGAGTTCGAGCGGCGGCTCGACGAGCTGCTCGGGCCGACCCAGACGGCGATCCACTGGGACCTGGCACTCGCGGCGCTGCGCGAAGCCTCCGGCATCCCGCTGGTCATCGGGCTGGAGATTCCCGAGGACGAATCGTCAGTGCCGGTGCCGGGCGAGGCGCCGCTCGAGGGCGCGTCCGCATTGCCGCAGGAGGGTGTTCAGGGTCCGGCGCCGGAATCGCTGCCACCCGCACCGGATCCGGTACCTGTTCCCGCCCTGTCGGATGCGCCGGCGCCGGGCCCCGTCGCGAACTGAAACGCAGACCGCGGGTGCGGGACCGGCCGGCGCTACACCAGCGCCGCGTGGTGCGCGCCGTCGACCGGCAGCACGACCCCGTTGACGTAGGAGCCGGCGTCGCTGGCGAGCAGCAGCGTCGGACCGACGAGCTCGTGCAGCTCGCCCGTGCGACCCGGCGGCATGCGTTGGATATAGGCCTTGCCCTTGTCGGAGGCGAAATAGTCCGCGTTCATCTCGGAAATGAACCAGCCCGGCGCGAGCGCGTTGACGCGGATGCGGTGACGCACGAACTCCAGCGCCAGCGAACGCGTCATCTGCACGAGCGCGCCCTTGGACGCGGAGTAGGCCGAATAGCCCGGTGCGTTGCCGAGCGCGAGCACCGAGGCCACGTTGATGATGCTGCCGGGCCGGTCGGCCGCGACCATGCGCCGCGCCGCCTCGGCCGCGATGTGCCAGGGCGCCGTGAAATTGGTCGCCATGGTGCGCTCCAGCGCGCCGGGGTCCATGCGCAGGAACAGCGCGGGCTCAGCCATGCCGGCGTTGTTGATCACGACGTCCGCGATGCCGAAGCGGCGCTCGACGGCGTCGAAGGCTGCCGGGATGGCCGCGCGATCGGTGACGTCCAGCACGACGGGCAGGGCTCGGCCGCCGTCGGCCTCGATGCCGGCCGCGAGCGACTCGATGCGCTCGAGGCGGCGCGCCACCAGGGCGACCGAGGCGCCGGCGGCGGCGAGGGCACGGGCCAGCGTCGCGCCGATGCCGCTCGAGGCGCCAGTGACGAAGGCGACGCGGCCGTCGAGCCGGAAAAGGCGCAGAGGATCGTCTTGCATGTGCACATGTTAAACGACGGCTGGGCGCGGCGCGCGAGCGCTGCCAGAATCGCGGCATGACAACGCTCACGGCCGATGCGATCGTCGGCAGCTGGCATCTGGTGCGCTGGTCGATCGAATACCCCGACGGCCGTCCGCCGGCGCTGCCTTTCGGCGCGGATGCACTCGGTCTGATCGTCTATGCGCCCGACGGCTGGATGACCGCGACGATGTGCCGCCGCCGGCGCGCCGGCCTGTCGGCCTCGACCGCGGCCGGCGCGAGCAGCGAATCCAAGGCCCGGGCCTTCGACGAATATCTAAGCTATGGCGGGCGTTGGCACGTCGACGGCGACGTCGTCGTGCACGAGGTCATGGTCTCGATGAACCCGGCGCTGCTCGGCGTGCCGCAGCGACGCCTCGCGCGGCTCGATGCCACGGGCACGCATCTCGATCTCGTGGCCGAGGAGCGCGACGCCGCGAGCGGCCGGTCGCGGCTGCACCGCATCGCCTGGATGAGAAAAATAGATAGAAAAATAGATCGGATTTAGATCCGATCTATTTTTCTAGTAGGTGCCGGGAAGGTAGTACTGCAGCGTGCCGCGCGCAGCGGCGGGCGCAGCCGTCTGCATGGCTGCCGTTCCCGGCTCGAGCGCCGCGGCGCCGGAGGCGGCGATGGCACCGGCGCTGCACTGGCCCGCAGGAGAGCCGATCCACGCGAGCGCCGCGGCCGTCATCTGCTCGAGCGGGTCGCCGGGCTCACGCGTCAGGTCGTCGCCGGCGGCGCAGGCGGCGCCGCCTGCGCGCGTGAAGGCCTCGTAGGGCAGTCCCTGGAAGTAGTCACCGTCGCCATCGCGGTTCACCGACTGGAAGGCGACCAGGCGCAGCCGGAAATCGCAGGCGGCGACGTCGAAGGCGAGCTGGCCCACCGGCTTGCCGAAAGTGCGCGCGCCGATGATCGCCGTACGCGCGTACGGCAGCATCGAATTGACCACGAGCTCGCTGGCCGAGGCGGAACGCTCGGTCACGACGAAGGCGACACGCAGCGTCGGCAGGGTCTGGGGCTGCAGCGCGAGGCGCGTGGTCTCGTTCCGCGCGGCCTGCCGGGCGTTGTAGCGGGATTCGAAGGCCACCTGGCCGGCCCGGTCGCCGGCCAGCAGGTCGAGCAGCAGGCCGGCGATCGAGACCAGGCCGCCGCCGTTGTAGCGCAGGTCGACGATCACGTCGCGTATGCCCTCGGCGCGGAAACGCGCGAACGCGGCGCGCAGCGCGGCGAGGTTCGCCGGGCGCCCGTCGGCGACCGCATCCGTGACGAACGAGCGGAGCGTGAAGTGACCGACCCGGGTGCCGGCGGGCGAGGTCAGCACGCGGACGCTGGCCTCGGGCACCGCATCGAGCTGGAAGCCGCGCTTGGTCAGCGTCGCCGTGCGCTCGGCGCCGGCGGACGTCCGCCAGCGCAGCGCGCGGACCACGCCGGCCGTCGACGGCCCGATCGCGCCCTCGAGCCCGTCCGCGCCGGCGAGGACCTGCTCGATCGGTTGCAGCGCAGCCTCGGACGTGCCGATCGCCAGCAGCGCATCACCTCGTGCGAGACCCGCGTCCGCGGCCGGCGAGCCCGCGAACACCTGGCCCACGGCGACGCCCACCGGCGCGGCCTGCTCCAGCAGCGTGAAGCCGAAGCCGGCGGTCTGGCCCTGCAGCAGCTGGTTCTCGGTGGCGATGCTGGTCGTGCTGCTGAAAAAGCGGTCCTTGCCGGCGACACGCGCCTGGGCCGTGAGCTCCGCGAGGAAGTCGTCGACGCTGCCGTAGGCCGCGGGATCGATGCTGGCCGGCAACAGCTCGGGGAAGAGGTACCACTGCCTGGCCGTGTCGAGCACGGCAGCATTGAGCCGCGGCGGGCTGCAGTCGGCGCTGGCGATGCTGCCCGGATCCGACGCCGTCGGCGAGGTATCGATGCCCTTGCCGCCACAGCCGGCGGCCAGCAGTGCGACCCCGGCGGCCGCGACGGCGGCGCACAGGCGCCGCGCAAGGCGGCAGCCCGTTGCGTTCACCCGAGGTCCCGCATGGCATCGCCGATGCGCGTGCGCACCTCGCCCAGGCGGTCGGCATCGACGCCCGGATCCCGCTCGCGCCCCTCGAGCAGCTTCAGCAGTTCCTGCAGGCTCGCCCGGCTGCGCGCGCGCTGCTCCGCGCCGGTGCCGCTGCCCAGCGCGACGGTCCACTGCGCGACGTTGGCGACCGACTCGAGCAGCACGTCGCTGCGGCCGGCATTGAGCGCTGCGCGCGCGCGAATCGCATATGCCGGCAGACTCGGCTGCACGACCAGGATGCCGTCGAGCAGCGCGATCGCCTGGTCGGCCAGTGCGCGCGACACGCCGGGATTCGACACGCGCGAGCGCCACTCGGCACGCAGCTGCACGGCATCCATGTACCACGGGGCGGTGCTGCGCACCTGCGCCAGCAGACCATCGAGCTGCGCGAGCTCGGCGTAGCGGTCCTGCAGCAGCAGGCGCGCGCCGTCGACGGTCGCGCGCGCATCCGGCGGCAGGCCGGCGAGGAGCTCCGCGGCCTCCGGCAGCGACTCGCCACGGGCGAGCCTACCGATCGACGGCTGCAACGCGGCGTAGCGCAGCAGCACGCTCTGCGGATAGGCGGCCACGGCCTCGCGCGCCAGACGCCGCGAAGTCTCCAGGTTGCCGAGCGCGCCGACCAGCAGCATGCGCACGTAGAGTCCCTGCTCGCCCTGGCCGAGATTCGCCGCGAGACGCCGCACGCGATCGACGGCGCTCGGGTCGAGGCCGCGGAAGTACATCTGGCGGCGCGCGACGTAGCCGAAATCGAGGTTCGCGCCGAGCCCGCGATAGAGCCATGGGGCGCCGTACTGCAGCGGATCGTAGGCGGCGAGCACGCGGCCGGCCGCGTCCGCGGTGAGGCCGCGGCCGAGCTCGAAGACGCTCGATACCGCCATGCGGTTCGTGTCGTCGGTGATCAGCGGCGCGCCGGCGGCGAGGCGCGCGGCGCCCGTCTCGTCGACGGCCAGCGCGGCGACCAGGTCCTCGACCGTGTTGATGCCGAAACGCGCATAGTGTCCGGGCGTGACCGTGATCGGCGCGCCGCCGGCGCGCGCGACCTGCGTCTCGACGTCCAGCGGCCGGGCGGCGGCGAGGAACACCAGGGTGTTCGGGTCCGGCCGATAGATCCGTACCGTGCCGAACACGTCGATCAGCGTCGCAGTCAGCGAGCGCAGCAGATCCTCGTCGAGGAAGGCGACGTTCATCCACTGCACGAAGACTCCGTCCACAGCGAGATGTTCGCGGGCGAGCTGCATGAACTCGCGCGTGTAGAGATGCGAGGCGCCGGCCGTCCAGGGATGCGAGGGCTGCGAGACGATCGCATCGTAGCGCCGCTCCGTCAGCGCCAGCGCGCCGCGCGCGTCGTTGGTGATCACGTCGACGCGCGGATCGGCGAGCGGGTCGAACTTGCGCAGCGCCACGGTGCGGCGGTTCGCCTCGATGACCTCCGGCTCGAGCTCGATGACGTCGATGCGGCGCACCGACGGCGGCACGCCCTCGACCACGACACCGCCGCCGAAGCCGACGACCAGCATGTCGCGCGCGGCCGGATTGGCGAGCACCGCCAGCGACGACATCCAGAACTCGCCGGAAAAGCGCGGCGGCATGCCCGGCGAATCCATCAATGCCTCGGGCAGCCCGTTGGTGCGCAGCGCGAGGCCGCCGTCCTGCTTCAGCACCACGACGCTGGCGCTGCGGCCGACTTCGTAGTGCACGATGCGGCCGCTGCCGCCGAGATTCAGCGGCGAAGCGAGCAGCAGGCGCTCGGGGACGGCCGGGCGGAAGGCGAGCAGGCTGGCGAGCGTCGCCACCGCGACCGCGGCAGAGGTCCAGGCGCGGCGGCGCTCGAGCAACAGCAGTGCCAGCAGCGACAGCACCAGGCTCGCGCCGGCAGCGAGCCGGATCGTGCCTTCGTAGCGCAGCGCCGGAATGATCAGGAAGCCTGCGGCGAGCGCGCCCGCGATGCCGCCGACGGTGTTCCAGGCATAGACGCGGGCACTGGCCGGCGCGGCATCCTCGGTGCGGTCGGCGAGGATGCGTACCGCCAGCGGATAGGTCGTGCCGATCGCGAACGTCAGCGGCAACAGCAGCGCGAAGCCGAAGAACAGGTTGGGATACAGGCCGGCCCTGTCCGGCACGAGTGCATCGAGCAGCAGGAAGGCGACCGCGGCCCAGACGCCCGCGGCGAACAACGCCGCGGCCAGCGCCGTGATCGAGGCGCTGCGGCTGCGCGCCAGCAGCGCCCCCGCGGCGCCACCGAGCGCGATGCCGCTGAGGAAGCTGCCGAGCATCACACCGAAGGCATAGATGCTGCTGCCGACGATCTGCGCCAGCATGCGCGTCCAGAGCACCTCGTGCAGGAACGAGACCGCACCGGCGAGCAGCATCAGCGGCAGCACCCAGCTGGGCCCGGGCGGCAGGCCGATGCGGAACGCCGGACGTGATGCGGCCTGCACCTCGGCTCGGGGCCGGGCCGGCTGCGCCTCCGCCTCCGTCGCGCTCAGCTGCTGCACGAGCAGCGCCGCGAGCAGGAACACCACGACGTTGATCGCGGCGCCGATCCAGATGCTGCGGCCGAGCCCGAGGTTCGGCAGCAGGACGAAGGCCGTGGCGAGCGCGCCGGCGACCGCGCCCCCGGTGTTGCTCGCGTAGAGCAGGCCGATGCGACGCCCGATCTGCTCGCGCTCGCGCACGGCGTGGCGCGCGAGCAGCGGCAGCGTCGCGCCCATGAGCGTCGTCGGCAGCGCGAGCGCGACGAACGCTCCCGCGAGATGGAAGAACGAGAGCCCGACCTGCTCGCTCGAGGGCGGCGCCGGCTGGCCGCCGAACCAGGCCGCCAGCAGCGCGCGGCTGGCGGCGATCAGCGCCGGCACGACCAGCACCGCCGAGACGGCGATGCCGAGCTCGAGCACCGCATAGGCGAGCACCGGCCGCGTGATCCGCGGCAGCAGGCGCTCGACGATCCAGGCACCGAGCGCCAGCCCGCCCATGTAGGCGGCGAGCACCGTGGCCACGGCCAGCTCCGAGGTGCCGAAGACCAGGCCGAACTGGCGCGTCCAGGCCGTCTGATAGACCAGGGCGGCAAAGCCGCTGAGCACGAAGCACAGCGACAGCAGCACCAGCAGGGCGGTCTCGCGCCGCGGCGCGGCGGGCCCGGCGGCGGCGTGTGGCGCGCGGGGTTTGACAGCGGCAGTCGATGCGGACATGGTCGCGCTTTGTGCCTGCCCGGTCCCGGATTGTCAAACCGCCGGCGGGCGCGTCGCGACGAACGGACGAGGCACGACATGCAACCAGCCGATGCTTGTGGCGTGATCACGCTGACGACCGACTTCGGCCACAAGGATCCGTTCGTCGGCGTCATGAAGGGCCGCATCTACGAGCGTTTCCCGGCCGCGCGCATCGTCGATCTGACGCACGAGATCCTGGCGCACTGGCCGGCCGAGGCCGGATTCTGGCTGGCGCGCTCCTTCGCCTACTTCCCGCGCGGCACGGTGCACGTCGCCGTCGTCGATCCGGGCGTCGGCACGGCGCGCGACATCGTGCTGGTCGAGGCCGCCGGGCACCTGCTGCTCGCGCCCGACAACGGGCTGCTGGCGCCGGTCGTGGCGCGGATCGCGGATGCGACCGTGCGCCGCCTCGACGCGACGCGTCTGGGCAGCTTCGGGCTCGGCCGCATCAGCGCGACTTTTCACGGCCGCGACATCTTCGCGCCGCTGGCCGCCGAGCTGGCCGCCGGACGGGCGGGCGCGGGGGAACTCGGCCCCGTCATGCAGGGTCTGGTACCGGCATGGGTCGACGAACCGCAACAGGCGAGCGACGGCGCGGTCCAGGGCGTGGTGATCACGGTGGACCATTTCGGCAACCTCATCAGCAACATAGACAGCCGCTGGCTCGGCGGCCTGGTCGAACCGCATGTCTATGCCGGCAACCGCGTGCTGCCGGTCCGGCGCACCTACGGCGATGCGCGGCCCGGCGAATTCCTGGCGCTGGTGAATTCCTTCGACGTGCTGGAGATCGCCTGCGCCGAAGGCAGTGCTGCGGACGGCCTGGGGCTGTCGCGGGGCGCTCCGGTCGTGGTGCGCGACGCCGTGCGCCACAGCTGAGGAAGGGGCCGGACGCGGCCAAACTTGCCAAGGCGCGCGATTTCGCTATAGTTCGGGCCTCCCCCGAGCTCGGCACTCATTTAAGTGCCTGATTAAAAAGGACTTAGAGCCAACGTGATGTCTGAACGAGACACCGAGAGCTTCGACCTCGACGACGACTTTCTTGGCGAGTCGACCGCCCAGGAAGAAGGCAACGACTACGACCGTTTCCTCGATCGCGTCGACCGCCGCACGCGCCCCGTGCCCGGCAAGCGTGGCAAGGCAGCCTGGAGCAAGCTCGAGGAAGTCCTGGCCGACAAAAAACTCGAAAAGGACCTTCGCGAAGTCTACGACGACGATTTCTAGCGGCGTCGTACCCTGCCGCCGCGCGGCCGGCCCTTCTCCCAGAGGACAACATGAGCACGCAGGTCGGCCCATCCTGGGTCGTGCTGAAGTTCGGCGGCACCAGTGTGTCGAACGAGCGGAACTGGCGGAGCATCGCGGCCACCTGCCGCGAGCGCCTCGCCACGGGTGCGCGGGTGCTGGTGGTGCATTCCGCCGTCACCGGCGTCACCGATCGCCTCGAAAAACTGCTCGCCGCGGCGCTGAAGGGCGAGCATGCGGAGCCACTGGCCGCGCTGCGGGCCCGCCACCACGAGCTCTCCGATGAGCTCGGCCTCGGCGCGGACGACGGCACGGCGCGCGGCTTCGCCGAGCTCGCGCAGCTGCTCGACGGCATCGCGCTGATGCGCGAGTGCACCGATCGCACGCGCGCACGGGTGCTGGCGATGGGCGAGCTGCTCGCCACCGAGATCGGCGCGCGCTATCTGCGCAGCGTCGGCCTCGATGCCTCGTGGGCGGATGCGCGCCAGATGCTCGCGGCCGAGCAGCGCCGCAGCGCCACCGAGCGCGCGGGTTTCCTGTCCGCGACCTGCGGTTTTGCGCCCGATCCGGCCCTGCGACAGCGGCTCGCGGCCGCCACACCCGTGGTCGTCACCCAGGGCTTCATCGCCAGCGATGCCGACGGGCAGACGGTACTGCTCGGTCGCGGCGGCTCGGACACCTCGGCGGCCTACCTTGCGGCCAAGCTGCAGGCGAGCCGGCTGGAGATCTGGACCGACGTGCCCGGCATGTTCAGCGCCAATCCGCGCGCCACGCCGACCGCGCGCCAGCTGCTGACCCTGACCTACGACGAGGCCCAGGAAATCGCCACCGCTGGCGCGAAGGTGCTGCATCCGCGCTGCATCCTGCCGGCGCGCCAGTACCGCATCCCGCTGTACGTTTATGCGACCCAGGCACCGCAGCTCGGCGGCACGCTGCTGACCGCCCTGCCGGTCAGCGAGGCGGCGCAGGTCAAGGCCGTCTGCGTCAAAAAGGGCGTGACCCTGGTGTCGATGGACAGCCCCGGCATGTGGCACCAGGTCGGCTTCCTCGCCGACGCCTTCCAGGTGTTCAAGGATCACGGCATGTCGGTCGATCTGGTGTCGACTTCCGAGACCAACGTCACCGTCACACTGGACCCGCAGGCCAACACGCTGGACGCGCAGTCGCTGGCCGCGCTGCAGCGCGACCTCGGCCAGCTCTGTCGCGTGCAGCTCATCGGGCCCTGCGCCTCGGTCAGCCTGGTCGGCCGCAACATCCGCGGCATCCTGCATCAGCTCGGCGGCGCGTTCGAGCTGTTCGAGGAACAGAAGATCTATCTGGTCAGCCAGGCTGCCAACGACCTGAACTTCACCTTCGTGGTCGACGAGAGCCAGGGCGACCGGCTGGTCGAGGAACTGCACGACATGCTGGTGCGCCCGGTGCGCGCCGATGCGGTGCTGGGGCCGACCTGGGAGCAGCTGTTCGGCAAAGGCGCCGCGCTGCCGGCGGCCGCGCCGGCATGGTGGGAGACGCGGCGCACGGAGCTGCTCGCACTGATGCAGGAGCACGACGCGGCTTACGTCTACGACACGGCCACGGTGCGCGAGCGCTGCGCGCGGCTGAAGTCGCTGCAGTCCGTGTCGCGCGTGCTGTACGCGATCAAGGCCAACGCCAACGCCGGGCTGCTGCGCGTCGTGCACGCCGCGGGGCTCGGCCTCGAATGCGTGTCGCGCGGCGAGGCCGAGCACGCGCTGCACGCGGTGCCGGGCCTCGCGCCGGACGAGATCCTGTTCACGCCGAACTTCGCGCCGCGCGTCGAGTACGAGTGGGCGCTCGCGGCCGGCCTGCGGGTCACGGTCGACAATGCCTTCGTGCTGCGCGAGTGGCCGGCGTTGTTCGCCGGTCGCGAGATCTTCGTGCGCGTCGACCCGGGCACCGGCCGCGGCCACCACCAGCACGTGCGCACCGGCGGCAAGTACTCCAAGTTCGGCGTGCCGATCGAAGAGATGGACGAGCTGATCCGCCTGACCGAGGCCGCGGGCGCGCGCATCGTCGGGCTGCACGCCCACGTCGGCAGCGGCATTTTCGACCTCGAGAGCTGGGCCGACACCGGCCGCCAGCTCGCGGCGCTGCTGCCGCGCCTGCCGCAGGTGCGCGCGATCGACGTCGGCGGCGGCCTCGGCGTGCCGGACCGCGCCGGCAAGCCCGCGCTCGACCTCGCGCGCCTCGACGCGCGGCTGGCCGAAATCCGGCGCGAGCTCGGCGCGGTCGAGCTCTGGCTCGAGCCGGGCCGCTACGTCGTCGCCGAGTCGGGCGTGCTGCTGGCGCGCGTCACGCAGACCAAGCGCAAGGGCGCCTCGGGCTACGTCGGCATCGCCACCGGCATGAACTCGCTGATCCGCCCCGCGCTCTACGGCGCGCACCACGACATCCTGAACCTCTCGCGTCTCGAGGAGCCCGCGACCGAGATCGTCGATGTCGTGGGGCCGATCTGCGAGACCGGCGATTTCCTGGGCCACGACCGCCTGCTGCCCCCGACGCGCGAGGGCGACGTGCTGCTGGTCGCGACCGCCGGCGCCTATGGTGCGGCCATGGCCTCGCGCTACAACCTGCGCGAGCCTGCGCCCGAGCTGCTGGTTTGATTCCTGCGTGACGGGCGCCTGTTGTTGCCACGACGTCCATCCGTGGATGCTGTGCTCTGGCTGGCGCGGGTTCCCCGTCCGCCGGAGCATCCTGTGAGGTACATCGTGTCGAAGTTCCCGGTCGCAGTGGTTCTCTTGCTGGCGTCGTCGCTGCTCCCGGCAGCCGAGCCAGGTTCGAAGACTTTTGACGCCTCCAGGTATTCACAGGCGGTGACCGGCTGCGACCGGCTTGCGGCCCATCCCGAGGATCCGTTCAAGGTTGTGGCGGGCCTCGATACGAAGGATGTGGATTTCACCGCCGCGATTGCGGCCTGCCGCATCGCGCTGGAGAAGGATCCGGGGAATCCGCGGATCCAGTATCAGCTCGCGCGTGCGTTGACCTACGCCGGCCAGGTCAAGGAAGCCCTGCCGCTGATCGGCAAGTCGGCAGCGCTGCATTATCCGCAGGCGCTGTTCGTCAACGGTTATCTGCATCTCGAAGGGTTCGCCGGCGCGCCAAAGGATGCCTGCCGTGCGGCGGAGCTGATCCGCGAATCGGCCGAATACGGTCGCATGGCCGGTATCCTCGGATTCCCGGCGTTTGCGCTGGAAGGGCGGTTCAAGGGCTGCGCGGCAGACCCCGGCAAGCCCGAAATTGCAGCGTTTCTCGAAGCCGCCAGGGCTGCGACCTCCGATTACTACCACGGACTGCTGATCAACGCGCTCCTGCGCCAGTAGCGGTCAGCCGACCGGCGTCGGGTCGCTGCGCGAGGCGTGGCGTGATTCGAGCTCGGCCACCACGGCCGGCAGGTCGAGGCCGCGCGCCTTCAGCAGCACCGCGAGGTGGAATAGCAGGTCGGCGGCCTCGCCGAGCAGCTTGGCGTCGTCCTCGGCGACTGCAGCGAGCGCCGTTTCCACGCCTTCCTCGCCGACCTTCTGCGCGATGCGTCGCGTGCCCGCGGCGTAGAGCCGCGCCGTGTAGCTGCGGTCCTCGCCGGCGGCGATGCGCTCTTCTATCACGCGCTCCAGCCGGCCGAGGAAGGCCAGCGACTCGGCACCGCTGCGCCGCTCGTTGCCGAAGCAGGTCATGGTCTGCAGGTGGCAGACCGGACCGCGCGGCCGCGCCAGCCACAGCAGCGTGTCGCGGTCGCAGTCGACGGCGGATGAGATCACCTCGAGCGTGTGACCGGACGTCTCGCCCTTTTCCCACAGCCGCTGCTTGCTGCGGCTCCAGAACACGACGCGGCCGCGGCGCAGCGACTCGCGCACGGCCTCGGCGTTCATCCAGCCGAGCATCAGCACCGCACCGGTGTCGGCATGCTGCACGATCGCCGGCAGCAGGCCGGTGCCCTTGGTGAAATCGAGCGAGTCGATGGCGTCGGCCGAGAGGTTCATCGTCGTGACGATCCGTGCAGTGGAAGAGCGGAGGGTGGAGCCTGCGCGCCGCGCCGGCTCATGGACGGACCTCGATCCCGGCGGCGCGCAGGCCGCGCTTGAGATCCGGGATCGCGATCGCGCCGCTGTGGAACACGCTGGCCGCGAGCGCGGCATCGGCGCCGGCGACGCGGAACACCTGCTCGAAATGCGCCGGCTCGCCGGCGCCGCCGGAGGCCACGAGCGGCACCTCGCAGACCGCGCGCACGGCCGCGAGCTGTTCGAGGTCGTAGCCGCGCCGCACGCCGTCACTTGCCATGCAGTTGAGCACGATTTCGCCCGCACCGCGCTGCTGCACTTCGCGCACCCAGTCGAGCGTCGCACGGCCGGAATCGCGCGAGCGGTCCGGATCGCCGGTGAACTGGTAGACCCGGTAACCGTGGGACGTGGTCTCGCTGTCGATGCCCGCGACCACGCACTGCGAGCCGAAGCGCGCGCTCAGGCGATCGATCAGCGCCGGATCGGCGAGGGCCGGGGAATTGACCGAGATTTTCTCGGCGCCGGCGTTCAGCACCGCTTCCGCATCCGCGACCGAACGGATGCCGCCGGCGACGCAGAACGGGATGTCCAGCACCTGCGCGACCCGCGATACCCAGCCGCGGTCGACCGAGCGGCCCTCGGGGCTCGCCGTGATGTCGTAGAACACCAGCTCGTCCGCGCCCTCGTCGCGGTAGCGGGCCGCGAGCTCGAGGATGTCTCCGACGACGCGGTGGTCGCGGAAGCGCACGCCCTTGACGACCTGGCCGTCGCGGACGTCGAGGCAGGGGACGATGCGTCGCGCGAGCATGCGGGCTCAGCCGGCGAGGTAGGGGCGCAGCGCGTCGGCGCCGATGCGCTCCTCCAGCAGCGCCTTGCCGCTGATCGCGGCGGCGACGCCGATGGCGCGCAGCGCGGCGAGGTCGGCCGCATCGCGCACCCCACCCGAGGCCTGCCACTGGAGCTCGGGGTAGCGGCGCACGGCCTCGGTGTAGAGCGCGAGCGACGGGCCCTCGAGCGCGCCGTCGCGCTGCACGTCGGTGCACAGCACGTGGCGCAGGCCGGCACCCTCGAAGCCCGCGACGGCATCCCACAGCGACAGGGCCGTGCCCTGGGTCCAGCCGCGCGTCTGCACGCGCGGCACGCCGTCGGCGTCGGCCTTGACGTCGAAGGCGAGACAGACGCGTTCCGCGCCGAACTGCGAGATCCAGCCCGCGACCGCCGCCGGTTCCTCGACCGCGGCGCTGCCGACGACGACGCGGTCCACGCCGTTGCGCAGCAGGTCGTCGACGACGGCCAGCGAGCGCACGCCGCCGCCGACCTGCAGGTTCACGGCCCGCTGGCTGGCGAGCGTCAGCAGCAGGCTGCGGTTGGCGAGCTGGCCGTCGCGCGCGCCGTCGAGATCGACGATGTGCAGCCAGCGCGCGCCGAGCGCGCGATAGCGGCCGAGCAACTCGTGCGGCTCAAGGTCGTAGCGGGTCTCGGCGGCGAAATCGCCGCGCAGCAGGCGCACGCAGCGGCCGCCGCGCAGGTCGATCGAGGGAATCAGCAGCATCAGACGAGCCTCAGGAAGTTGGCGAGCAGCTTCGCGCCGGCGGGACCCGAGCGCTCGGGATGGAACTGCACGCCGCGGAAGTTGTCGCGCCCGGCGACCGCGACCAGTGGGCCGCCGTAGTCGGTCGTGGCCAGGGTCGTTGCCGCGGGCCGGGCCGCGTAGCTGTGCACGAAATAGAAATGCTCGCCGGCCGGGATACCCTCGAGCAGCGGATCGGCGCCGCGTGGCTCCAGCGTATTCCAGCCCATGTGCGGCACCGGCCGCCCCGGCGCCGCCGCCAGGCGCTCCACGCGGCCCGGCAGGATGCCGAGGCCCGCGGTGTCGCCCTCGGCCGAGCGCTCGAACAGCAGCTGCATGCCGAGACAGATGCCGAGCAGGGGCTGGCGCAAGTCAGGCAGCACGCGCTCGAGACCAGCCGCGCGCAGCCGCTGCATCGCGTCGCCGGCCGAGCCCACGCCCGGCAGCAGCACGCGCGGCGCGGCGCGGATCGCCGCCGGATCGGCGCTGACCTGCGAACGGGCACCGAGCCGCTCCAGCGCGAAGCCGAGCGAGGCGAGGTTCGCGCCGCCCGAATCGATGATCACGACGTCGACGCTCATCGCCGCTCTCCGCAGCCCGCACCCATCAGAGCACGCCCTTGGTCGACGGCAGATCGTCGCTCTCGCGGCGCAGCGCCTGGCGCAGCGCGCGGCCAACGCCTTTGAAGCAGGCCTCGATCATGTGGTGCGTGTTGTCGCCGACCACGGCGACGTGCAGGGCCGCGCCGAGCGAGTCGGCCAGCGAGCGGAAGAAGTGCGGCACGAGCTCGCTCGGCATGCCGCCGACCTGGTCGCGGCCGAACTGGCCTTCCCAGACGGCATAGGCGCGGCCCGACAGGTCGATCGCGACCTGCGCGCGCGCCTCGTCCATGGGCAGCAGGA
>JADLDF010000142.1 GCA_020846815.1 Gammaproteobacteria bacterium
GCTCGCCCGCCGCGCCCAGGACCTGGTGCGCATGGGCTACGAGATCATCTCGCTGAACATCGGCAACCCGGCGCTGTTCGGCTTCCGTACGCCGGAGACGATGCGCCTGGCGATGATCGAGAACTTCCCCGAGAGCGAGGGTTACGTCCACCAGAAGGGGATTTTCCCGGCACGCGAGGCCGTGGTCATGCAGCAGCAGGCGCGCGGTGTCGCCGGCGTCAGTGCCGAGGAGGTGTTCATCGGCAACGGCGTCAGCGAGCTCATCGACCTGACGCTGCGGGCGCTGCTGAACGACGGCGACGAGGTGCTGGTACCGAGCCCCGACTATCCGCTCTGGACCGCCGCCGTGAACCTCAACCGCGGGCGCGCGGTGCACTATCCCTGCCGGCCGGAAAACGGCTTCGTCCCCGATCCGGATGAGCTCGCCGCGCTGATCACGCCGCGTACCCGCGCCATCGTGGTCATCAACCCGAACAATCCCACCGGCGCGGTCTATCCGCGGACCGTGCTCGAGCGCATCGCACGGCTCGCGGAAAAACGCGGCCTGGTGCTGCTCTGCGACGAGATCTACGACCAGATCACCTATGACGGCGCCGAGTTCGTGCCCATGGCGGCGCTGGCGCAGGATGCGGTCTGCATCACCATGTCAGGCCTGTCCAAGGTCTATCGCGCCTGCGGCTACCGCGTCGGCTGGGCCGTGGTCTCCGGCAAGACGCGCGTCGCGCAGGAGCTGCTGCAGGCCATGGAGCTGCTCGCCTCGCTGCGCCTGTGCAGCAACGTGCCGGGGCAGTGGGCCGTGCAGACCGCGCTCGGCGGCTACCAGAGCATCCGCGAGCTGACGGCGCCGGGTGGGCGGCTGTACGAATCGCGCCGGGTCATCGTCGATTCGACCGCGGCCAACCCGTCGCTGGTGCTGCAGGCGCCGAAGGGGGCGATGTATGCCTTCGTCGGCGTCGACACCGACGATCTGCCGCAGTTCGACGATCAGCAGTTCGCGCTCGATCTGCTGGAGCAGAAGCACGTGCTGGTGGCGCCCGGCGTCAGCTTCAACGTGCCGTACCGCAACCACTTCCGCATCACCAATCTGCCGGATGCGGCCACGCTGCGCACGGTGTTCCAGCGCATCGACGAGCTGCTCGGCGAATATCGCGAGGCGCCGCAGCCGGCTGCCCGCGGCCGCGTCGTCGAGGCCCAGGATCGGTTCAAGTGAGTCCACGGAAACTTCTGTAAGCGCCTGATTTGCAATATTTGGATGACGCTCTCTTACTGGCACTGGACGCCGGCGACCCGGTCGTCGTGCCGAGCCGCCAGCGCGCGGTCGCGATCCGCCTGAGCCACGCTGCAGCGCAGCTGCGCCGCGGCCGCACGGCCTGGAACACCCCCGACGTCCAGGCCGCCGCGGCCTGGCTGCAGCTCGCCGCGACGCGGCTGCGCGCCGGTGGCGAGACCCTGCCGCGGCTGCTGGGTGCCCACGAGGAATGGCTGCTCTGGGGCGAGGCGGCCGCCGAGCTCACGGCCACGGCGGCCTTGCTGCTGCCCGAATCCATCGCCGACGGACTGGCGCGTGCCGCACAGGTGGCCGCCGATCACGCCATACCGCCCGCGGCGATCGCGGCCGATCCGGGCAACGAGGCTCGCTGGCTCGCGCGCGCGCTGCAACACGTCGAACGCCGCGCCGCGGCCTTGAACGCGCTGCCGCGCCACCGGCTGTGGACGGCGCTGGCGGCCTGCGATCCGGCCGCGCTCGGCGGTCGGTCCGTGCATCTCGCGGGGCACGGCCGCCTCGCGCCGGCGTTCGCGCGGCTGCTGCAGGCCTGGCCGGCGCGCGGCCTGCGGCTCGAGCAGCATGTCGTCGGTGTACCGACGGCGAGCGTGCGCGTCCTGGAGGCGAGCGATCCGGCGGCGGAGCTGCGGCTCGCGGCCGAGTGGTGCGCGGCCCGGCTCGAGCTTGCGCCGCAGGCGCGCCTGCTGCTGGTCGTACCGGACCTGGCGCGCCGCCGGTTGCAGCTCGATCGCGTGCTGCGCGAGGTACTGGAGCCGGCCAGCTGTTTCGATCTTGCGGTGGCGCCGGTGAGCTTCGGCTTCGAGGGCGGCTCGCCACTGGCGGAATGGCCGCTGCCGCGCGAGGCGCTCGGCGTGCTGGCGCTGCTGACGCGACCCGTGCCGCTGCCGGCCGCGGCCGCCGTGCTCGAGGCGCGGTTCTGGCCCGCGGCCTCGCGTCCGGGGCGCGCCCGGGCGCTGCGCTGGCTGCGCGCACGCACCAGCGGTCCGGTGGAGTTCGCGGATCTGGTCGCGGCTTTCGCTGCGGCCTGCCCGGGCGATCGGGCCTGCGAAGCGCTCGCGGCCCGCCTCGGCGAGGCGGCGCGGCGCCTGCCGGCCGTCCGTCTGGACGCGGCCGGCTGGACGGATGCGTTCGCGACGCTGCTCGAGGGGCTGGGCTGGCCGGGCGCGGGCCTCGCCGACACCGCGGGCCAGCAGGCGCTCGAGGGCTGGCGCGGTCTGCTGCAACAGTTCGCCGATCTCGGCGCCGCGCTCGCGCCCTGCGCTGCCGGCCGCGCGGTCGATGTGCTCCATGGCATGGCGCGACGCGAGTCCTTCGCACCGATCGGCGCGGACGTGCCGGTGCTCGTGACCGGCTCGCTCGACGATCCGCTGGTCCACTACGACGGCATCTGGGTCTGCGGCCTGCAGGCCGACCGCTGGCCGACGCCGGCGCGGCTCGACCCCTACGTGCCGTGGATGCTGCAGCGCCGGGCGGGCGTCGAGACGGGCTCGGCGGCCGGCTGCCTGCAGCTTGCGCGCGCGGCCATGGCGGCCTGGCGCGCCGCGGCCACGGAACTCTGCCTGTCCTGGGCGCGGCGCGACGACGAGGCCGAGCTCGCGCCGAGCCCGCTGCTCCACGAGTGGGAATCGCGCGCGCTCGAGCCGCTCGCACCGCCGCTCGCGGCGCAGCTGCGCACGCTCGCGCCCATGCCGCTGGAGGCGTTCGAGGATCGCGTCGGTCTGCCCTGGCCGACCGACCAGCCGCTGCCGCGCGGCACTCGCAGCCTCGAGCTGCAGAACCGCTGTCCGTTCCGGGCCTATGTGGAGCTGCGGCTCGGTGCCGAGCCGTCGCGCGTGCCGCAGCCGGGCGTGTCGGCGCTGGAGCGCGGCGAGTACCTGCACCGCGTGCTCGATCTCGCCTGGGGCGGGATCGGCGACTCGACGCTGCTGCACGCCCTGACGGCAGCAGAGCTCGAGGCACGGATCGCGGCGGCAGCCGATGCGGCGCTCGTGGTGCTGGGCCGCAGCGGTCGCGGCGGGCTCGATGCCCGCTCGGTCGAGCGCGAGCGGGCGCGGGCCGTCGAGGTCGTGCTCGGCATGCTGGCGCGCGAGCGCGAGCGTGCGCCGTTCCGCGTGCTGGCGCGTGAATGGGAGATCGAGGGCGAGGTCGCGGGCGCGGCGATCCGGCTGCGCATCGACCGCGTCGACGCCTTCGAGGACGGACGGCTCGCGATCGTCGACTACAAGACCGGCGCGTCGCGCACCCTCGACTGGCTCGGGGAACGTGCCGAGCCGGTGCAGCTCTTCACCTATGCGCGCGCCCTGCAGCAGCGGCAGACCGGAGTCGTGGCTGCGCTCGGCAACGTGCACCTCGTGCGCCGCGGCCAGGTCTACTGCGCGATGACCGCGGCCGACGAGCTGCTGCCGGAATCCAGGGTCGCCTTCGACTGGGAGCCGCTGCTGCGGCAGTGGCATGGACAGGTCGAGCGGCTGGCGCGCGGCTTCCTGCGCGGCGAAGCCGGCGTCGAGCCGATCGCCGAGGCCTGCCGCGGCTGCCATCTGCAGGCGGCCTGTCGCCGCGTCGAGCTCGACGTCGGAGGGCCGGCCGATGCCTGAGACGCAGGGTGTCCAGCCGATCGCCGAGCCCTGCCGCGGTTGGCATCTGCAGGTGGCCTGTCGTCGCGTCGAGCTCGACATCGGAGGACCGGCCGATGTCTGAGACGCAAGGCATCGCGTCGTCGCCGGTGGCCGGCAGCGACGTCGCGGCGCGCGCGGCGGCGCTCGATCCGGCGCGCTCGATCCTGCTGCAGGCGCCGGCCGGATCGGGCAAGACCACGCTGCTGACGCAGCGCTTCCTGCGGCTGCTCGCCGAGGTCGAGGCACCCGAGCAGATCCTCGCCGTGACCTTCACGCGCAAGGCCGCGGCCGAGATGCGCACGCGCATCGTCGGGGCGCTGCGCGCGAGCGGCGCGGATGGCGCCGCGGATGCGCTCGATGCGTCGACCCGCGAGCTCGCTGCGCTCGCGCTCGCACGCTCGCATCGGCTGGGCTGGGACATCGAGTCGAACCCGGCTCGCCTGCGGATCCAGACGCTCGACGGCCTGAACCGCTCGCTGGCGGCGAGCCTGCCGATCGCCGCGGCGGCCGGCCAGTCGCTCGAGGTGACGCAGCGCGAGCGCCAGGTCTATCTGGACGCCGCACGCCGCACGCTGCTCGATGCCGAGGCCGATGCGGCGCTGCAGGAGCATTCCGACCGGCTGCTGCGGCGCCTCGACAACCACTGGCTGCGGCTCGAGCAGCTGCTGGCCGACATGCTGGCGCGGCGCAGCCACTGGCTGCGGCACGTCGCCGGCAGCGATCCGCTCGACCTGCGAC
>JADLDF010000143.1 GCA_020846815.1 Gammaproteobacteria bacterium
CCATCAGCTATCTCAACACGGTCTCGGCGCTGGTCCTCGTCTACCTGACCACGGTCATGAAGGTTCCGCCGGACGTGGCCGGCTACCTGGTGTTCTCGGCGCGCATCATCGACGCGTTCAGCGATCCAGTCATGGGACGCATCACGGACCGCACGCGTTCGCGCTGGGGGCGCCGTCGGCCGTGGCTGCTGGTCGGCGCCTTCGTCTGCGGCCTCGGCATGCCGCTGGTCTACTCGCAGCACGACATGGCGCTCGCGGCGAGCCACCCGGTCGCGCTGGCCTTCGTCGTGCTCGGGCTGTACTCGTTCGGCTTCACGATCTTCAACGTGCCCTATCCCACCATGCCGGTGGAGATGACGGACGATCGCATGCAGCGGCTCAGCATCATGGGCTATCGCTCCGTGTTCATGATGCTCGGCTCGGTGATCGCATCAGCGGGCGGGCCGGCGCTCGTGCAGAAGCTCGGCCGCGATGCCGAGGCCTACCAGACGCTCGGCATCGTCGGTGGCGCTCTGGTCTGCGTGGTCATGCTGATCACGTTCTTCGGTACCCGCGGGGCGCACGTCGAGGCGGAGGAGGCGGGGCAGCATCGCATGCCGATGTGGCGGCAGCTGCGCGCGGTGCTCGACAACGGCCCTTTCATGGCCATGGTCGGCATCAAGGTGCTGCAGTTCGTCGCGCTGTCGGCCTCGAGCGCGACCATAGCGTTTTTCGTGGTCATGGTGCTGAAGCGCGACTTCTCGCTGATGTCGCTGCTGGCGATGGCGACCATCGGCAGCACGGTGGCGTTCATTCCGTTCTTCCGCTGGGTCGGCAAGTTCGTCACCAAGCGCACGGGCCTCGCGATCGGCATCGCCGGGGAGGTCGTGGCGACCCTGAGCTGGCTGCTGGCGACGCCGGACGATTCGTCGACGTTCTTCGTCGCACGCGGCGTGCTCGCCGGCATCTTCTCCTCGGCGATCCTGCTGTTCGGCCAGGCGATGTGGCTCGACTGCATCGACGACGACTGCCAGCGCACCGGCCTGCGGCGTGAAGGCGTCTATACCTCGGTCTACGTGTTCATCGAGAGACTCGGCTATTCGCTCGGGGCGCCGCTGCTCGGCATGCTGCTCGCGGCGATGAACTTCGATTCGAAACTGCCGCTCGAGCAGCAGCCGCCGAGCGCCGAGCTCGCGGTCATGCTGAGCCTGGTCGCGATCCCCTCGATCGCCTACGGCCTCGGGCTGGTGTTCCTCTGGTTCTACCGGCTGCCGGAGAACATCGGCGGCCAGCGGCGGGTCTGAGGGCCGCTCCGGCGCTCATCATGACGGAACGGCCGGCACGCCCACGCCAACACCGCCGCTCGCTCGCCGTTTCGTGCGCGATCCTCGCCGGTGCTGTGCTGCCGTCGATGTCGGCCGCGACGATCATGGCTGCCGCTGCAGCCGTCCCCGCCGCCCCGCCGGCGGCCACGGCAACGCCCCCACCGGCGGCGGCACCCATGCCCGCGCCCATGCGCCGCGCGATCACCCACGAGGATCTCTGGCTGATGCGGCGGGTCGGCGCGCCGGCGCCGAGCCCCGACGGGCGCCGGGTGGTGTTCAGCGTCACCGAGCCCGCCTATGACGAGGCCGCACAGGTCGTGGATCTGTGGATCGCACCGACCGACGGGTCGGCGCCACCGCGTCGGCTGACGAATACGCCGGGTCGCGAGAGCGGGGTCGACTGGAGTCCCGATGGCGGCCGCATCGCGTTCGCGGCGCGCCGCGCCGGCGACGACGTCGAGCAGATCTACGTCCTGACGCTCGCTGGCGGCGAGGCCATGCGCGTCACGCGCAGCGCCACCGGAGCCCGCACGCCGCGCTTCGCGCCGGATGGACGGCGCATCGCCTACGTCAGCAACGTCTTCCCCGGCGCGACCGACGAGGAGTCGAACCGGGCGGTCGCGGAAGAGCGGCGCACGCGGCGCTGGAACGCGCGCATCTACGAAGGCTTCCCGATCCGCAACTGGGACCGATGGCTCGACGATCGCCGGCCGCAGCTGTTCGTCGTCGACCTGCCGCGGCCGAGCGAGACCGCGGCGCCGTCGCGCAACCTGCTCGCCGGTACGGCGCTGGTGCGCGCGAGCGGCTATGCGGGGCGCGAAGCCGATACAGGCGCTGAGCTCGATCCGGTCTGGGCGCCGGACGGTCGCTCGCTGGTGTTCGCCGCCAGCACCGATCGCGACCGCGCGGCCTGGTCGTTCACCAGCACCCAGCTCTGGCAGGTGCCGGTGGAGGGTGGCGAGCCGCGCCGCCTCAGCGCCGGAGAGCACACCTGGTCGCGACCGGCGTTCTCGGCCGACGGCCGGCGGCTCGTCGCCCTGGTCGAGCGTCGACGCGATCGCGTGTACGTGCGCACCGAGATCGGTGCCTTCGACTGGCCGCGCGCCGGCAGCGTGACGGGGCCGCTCGAGGCGACCTGGCTGACGCAGCCACTCGACCGGTCGATCTCGAGTTTCGCGGTCGCCGCCGATTCGCGCGCGGTGTACGCACTCGCCGACGAAGCCGGGCACGAGAAGCTGTTCGTCGTGCCCTTCGGCGGAGGTGCGCCCCGGCGCGTGTTCGACGTCGATGCCGGTGTCTACGCGAATCTCGCGATCGCGCAGCGCTCGAACCGGCCGGTACTGGTCGGCAGCTGGGAGAGTGCGACGCGACCGCCCGAGGTGGTGCGGATCGAACCGGAGCGTGCCGGGCACCGGTCGCTGTCG
Source organism: Gammaproteobacteria bacterium (assembly GCA_020846815.1). The sequence continues at coordinate 2,729 of JADLDF010000143.1, forward strand.
GACTTCAACTCGCAGCGCCTCGCGGCCCTCGACCTGCCGCCCGTGAGGCATTTCTGGTTCACGAGCTCCCGAGGCCGCCGCATCCACAGCCTGCTGGTCGTGCCGCCAGGGTTCGACGCGCGCCAGCGCTATCCGCTATTCAACGTGATCCACGGCGGGCCGCATACGGCCTGGCGCGATCAGTGGGTCACGCGCTGGAACTATCACCTGCTGGGCGCACCGGGGTATGTCGTGCTGCTGACCAACTACAGCGGTTCGAGCGGCTTCGGCGAGGCCTTCGCACAGCACATCCAGGGAGACCCATTGCGTACGCCCGGCGAGGAGCTGAACGAAGCAGCCGATGCAGCGATCCGCGAGTTCCCGTTCATCGACGCCTCGCGGCAGTGCGCCGGCGGCGCGAGCTATGGCGGACATCTCGCGAACTGGCTGCAGGGCGACAGCCGTTATCGCTGCCTCGTCAGCCATGCCGGGCTCGTGAACCTAGAGTCGCAGTGGGGGACCAGCGACACGGTCTATGGTCGCGAGATCAACAACGGCGGCCCGGTCTGGGAACAAGCGCCAGTCTGGCGCGAGCAGAATCCGATCCGCCAGGCCGCGCAGTTTCGCACGCCCGCACTCGTGACCATCGGCGAGCAGGATTTCCGCGTGCCCTTGAACAACGCGCTGGAGTACTGGACGGTGCTGCAGCGCCAGCGCGTGCCCAGCCGGCTCGTAGTCTTCCCCGACGAGAACCACTGGATCCTGAACGGCGAGAACAGCCGCCTGTTCTTCCGGGAGGTCCATGCCTGGCTCGCACGCTGGCTCGAGCCGCCGGCGCCGGCAGCGCCCTAGACGCATCGCCCGTTTGTAGAGCGCCGAGCTTTAGCTTAATATTCCGCCCCCGCGTGGCCCCTCGGACCATGCGGGTTTCGTCCGGTGTCTCACGACCAGGGCGTAAGTGCTTGTATTCGAAGCCCCGAGAGGGGCTTTTATTTTTGGGCCCCTGGCCGGGGCGGCGGTATTGGAAAGGGGGCCTGGTGGTCCCTTTTTCGTTTCTGCGATCCGTGCCGGGCTGCAGATGGCGACCGGGACGTCGATGGCGGCCAGGTCGGGATGACGGCCGGGTCGTGGTGGATGACGAAGGAACGGCGACGGGAAACGACGGGATGGCGACGGCGGCGGGCATTCGCGAACGCGTGATCGAGCTGACCGAGCCGCTGCTCGGGCAGCTGGGCTACGAGCTCGTCGACGTCGAGTGGACGGGTGGCGGCCGTGACGGCGTGCTGCGCTTCTACATCGACTTCCCGGGTGGTGCCGGTGGTCACATCGGCATCGAGGACTGCGCGCGCGCGAGCCGCGAGCTGTCGGCGCTGCTCGACGTGCACGATCCGGTGCCGGGGCAGTACTCGCTGGAGGTGTCGTCGCCGGGCTTCGATCGCGTGCTGCGCAAGCCCGAGCACTACGGTCGCTTCGTCGGGTCGAAGCTGCGCGTGGAATTGCTGCAGGCCCGTGACGGTCGGCGCCGGTATTCCGGCACGCTGACCGGCGTGGGCCCGCAGGACATCGAACTCGAGGTGGAGGGCAACCTGGTGCGTCTGCCGTTCACTGAGATCGGGAAGTCGCGGCTGGTCGCCTGAGCGGCCGCTGCGCTGCGGAGGTCGCGGTGCTCGCCTGGGCGGACACCGCGCTGCGGAGGTCGCGCTGCTCGCCTGGGCGAACACGGCGCTACGGAGAATGGGTAGATGAACAAGGAAATCCTGCTGGTCGTCGATGCCGTCTCGAACGAGAAGGGCGTCGAGAAGGAAGTGATCTTCGAGGCGCTCGAGGCCGCGCTCGCTTCCGCGACGCGCAAGAAGCACGGCGAGGAATGGGACGTGCGGGTCGCGATCAACCGCAAGACCGGCGATTACGACACCTTCC
>JADLDF010000144.1 GCA_020846815.1 Gammaproteobacteria bacterium
CGCTCTACCGGGCGTCGCAGGCCGGCGTGAAGGTCGATCTGCTGGTGCGCGGCATCTGCGCGCTGCGTCCCGGCGTGCCCGGACTGTCCGGGAACATCCGCGTGCGCTCGATCGTCGGGCGCTTTCTGGAGCATTCGCGCGTGTTCTGCTTCGACAACGGCGGCGATCCCGAGGTCTTCTGCAGCAGCGCGGACTGGATGGAGCGCAACTTCTTCCGGCGCGTCGAGATCGCCTTCCCGATCCGCGACACCGAGCTGCGCGATCGGATCCTGCAGGACCTCGACACCTGTCTGCGGGACGACACCCAGGCCTGGGAACTCGGCCCCGACGGGCACTACACCCGCCTGCTGCCGGGTCGCGAACCGGCCGTGACCGCGCAGGCCGAGCTGCTCGCCACCTACGCCGCGGGCAGCAGCCCGGACGACTGACGTCCGTGCCGCGGCACGCGGCTGGGCGCTGCACCGCCTGCACTGCGGCATCGACACCCGCGACGTCGCCACCGTGCACGAGCGCGCGCTCGAGAGTTTCGCCCAGGGTGGCGTGCGGCTGTACGTGGTCTCCGCGAACACGCCGTTCCAGCCGCGCGACTGCGCGCGCCTGGCGCACGATGCTCCGGCGGTGCTGCGCGAACGCGCCCCGGCGCTGGTCGAGACCTTCGCGCGCCGCGGCTGGCCGCTGCCGCAGGTCATCGATCGCATCTACGATGCCTCGCTCGCGCGGCGCGCACTCGACTGGACGCCGCTATACGGCTTCGAGGACGTACTGGCGGAGGCCGCGCAGGAAACCGCTGCGACGCGTCCGTAGCGGCCGTCCGGCTAGACGGCCGGGTTGCCTCGCGAGGAATAGACCTTCAGACGGAAATCGGCGGCGCGCAGCAGCTCGATCTCCTGCCTGAGATCGGCGACCGTCAGCGGGTGCTCCTTCAGCCAGCGCACCGGGAAACGGATCTCCAGCGAGCGGCCGCGCGGCAGCAGCTGCAGCTCGGGCAGCGGCGTGTTGCCGCGGCCGCGGTGCAGCAGCACGGCGAGGCGCAACAGCACGATCATGAAGATCGCGCGACGGTCCCAGGGCGGCAGCAGCTCGCCGAAGCCCTCGACCTGCAGCTTGCGACGATGGCCGCCGACGAGCCTCGCGAGCACGCGCTGCTCCTCGCGGGTGAAGCCCGGCATGTCGGCGTTCTCGAGCAGGTAGGCACCGTGCTGGTGGTGGCGCGAGTGCGCGACGTCGAGGCCGATCTCGTGCAGGCGCGCGCTCCACTCCAGCAGCAGCGCCGCGAACGGGTCGTCGAGCTGCCAGGCCCCGCCCGCCTGGTCGAGGAAGCCGCGCAGCGTCGCCTCGACGCGCACGGCCTGCGCCGTGTCGACGTGGTAGCGGGCCTGCATCGCCGCCACGGTGCGCTCGCGCGCATCCTCGTGGCCGAAGCGGCCGATCATGTCCCACAGCAGGCCCTCGCGCATCGCACCCTCGGCGACCTCCATGCGCTCGCAGCCGAGCACCTCGAAGATCGCCGCGAGGATCGCGACGCCCGCCGGGAACACAGGACGGCGCTCCTCGTCGATCGCGGCGATGCCGAGATCGCGCACCTGGCCGGCGGCCTGCAGGGTCTGCAGCAGCAGCTCGAGACCCTGCTGCGTGATCGCGGTCCAGCCTGGCCGCAGCTCGCGGATCGCCTCGCCGATCGCACGCACCGTGCCGGAGCTGCCGACGGCCTGGTCCCAGCCACGCTGCAGGAACGCCGCCTGGATCGGCTCGAGCTCCTGGCGCGCGGCGACGCGCGCACGGCCGAGGCGCTTCGCGGAAATCCGGCCGTCGGCGAAGAACTGGCGCGTCGTGCCGACACAGCCCATCTGCGTGCTCTCGAGCTCCAGCGGCTCGAGGCCCGTGCCGATGATCAGCTCGGTGCTGCCGCCACCGATGTCGACGACCAGGCGGCGGCCGTCCATGCGCGGCATCGTGTGCGCGACGCCGCTGTAGATCAGGCGTGCTTCCTCGCGTCCCGAAACGATCTGGATCGGATGGCCGAGAGCCGCGCGGGCGCGCTCGAGGAAGGCCTGCTTGCGGTGCGCCCTGCGCAGCGCATTGGTACCGACCACGCGCACGTCGCGCGCGCGCATGTCGCGCAGGCGCTGGCCGAAGCGCTCGAGACAGGCCAGCGCCCGGGCCGCCACCTCGCGGTCCAGCCGGCCTTCGTCGTCGACGCCCGCGCCGAGGCGCACCATCTCGCGCAGGCGGTCGATGATCACGAGCTGCCCGTGCGAATGACGGGCGACGACCATGTGGAAGCTGTTGGAGCCGAGATCGACGGCCGCGAGGACCTCCGGGACGGGTCGAGTCGCGACTCGGGCCGCCACGGGACGCGGTCGCTCGGGAAGGCGTGACGGGGACTGGGCGGCGCCCGGGCGATCGCGCGCCGATCAGCCGGCGGAGAACGAGGAGCCGCAGCCGCAGCTGGTCATGGCGTTGGGATTGCGGATCACGAACTGCGCGCCGTCGAGGCCTTCGCGGTAGTCGATCTCGGCGCCGCTCAGGTACTGGAAGCTCATGGGA
>JADLDF010000145.1 GCA_020846815.1 Gammaproteobacteria bacterium
CGAAGTCCAGCCACTGCGGCGCCGGCTGCTTGCCGGCGACGATCACGTTGACGAGATTGCGGCTGCGCAGGCAGGTGTCGGCCACGTGCAGCAGGCAGTTCGCGTCCGGCGGCAGATAGACGCGGATGACGTCGGCCTTCTTGTTGACGACGTGGTCGATGAAGCCCGGGTCCTGGTGCGAAAAGCCGTTGTGGTCCTGGCGCCAGACGTGCGAGGTCAGCAGGTAGTTCAGCGAGGCGATGGGCCGGCGCCACGGCACCTCGGCGCTGGATTTCAGCCATTTGGCGTGCTGGTTGAACATCGAGTCGACGATGTGGATGAAGGCCTCGTAGCACGAGAAGAAGCCGTGCCGGCCGGTCAGCAGATAGCCCTCGAGCCAGCCCTGGCAGGTGTGCTCGGAAAGGATCTCGAGCACCCGCCCGTCGTGCGCCAGATCGGTGTCCTGCGGCTCGATCGGCCCCATCCAGGCGCGCGGCGTCGCGCGGAATACATCGCCGAGCCGGTTCGACGCCGTCTCGTCCGGACCGACCAGCCGGAAGTTGTGGCGGTCGGCATTGGCGCGGAACACCGCCGCGAAGTAGCGGCCCAGCGGGCGCGTGGACTCGGCCTGCACGCCGCCCGGCGCATCGACCTCGACCGCGAACTCGCGCGCGTCCGGCAGCCGCAGCGCCTGCAGCAGCCGCCCGCCGTTCGACCACGGTGTCATGCCGAGGCGCAGATCGCCCTGCGGCGCGAGCGCAGCGATCCGCGGCACCGGCCGGCCGTCGTCGTCGAACAGCTCCTCGGGCTTGTAGCTACGCAGCCAGCGCTCGAGCAGCGCAAGATGCCCCGGCTTCGAGGCCAGCTCGCCGAACGGCACCTGGTGCGAGCGCCAGTGCCCTTCGGTCTTCTGCCCGTCGACCTCGCGCGGCCCGGTCCAGCCCTTGGGTGTACGCAGCACGATGACCGGCCAGCGCGGCACGGCGCCCCCAGGCTCGCCCGTAGCCCCGCTGCTGCCCGCGCGTGGCTCCACGTCGGCATCCGCCTTTCCACCCGTGCCAGCGCCTGTGCCGCGCGCCCGCGCCTGGATCGCGGCGATCGCATCCAGCGCGCGATCCAGCGTGCGCGCCATCAGCGGGTGCAGCTGCTGCGGGTCGTCGCCGTCGACGAACAGCGGCTCGTAGCCGTAGCCCCGCAGCAGCTCCGCGAGCTGCGCCTCGGGCATGCGCGCCAGCACCGTGGGATTCGCGATCTTCCAGCCGTTCAGATGCAGCACCGGCAGCACCGCACCGTCGCGCGCCGGGTCGAGGAAGAAGTTCGACTGCCAGGCCGCCGCGAGCGGCCCCGTCTCGGCCTCGCCGTCGCCGATCACGCAGCAGACCACCAGGTCAGGATTGTCGAAAGCCGCACCGAAAGCATGCGACAGCGAGTAGCCGAGCTCTCCGCCCTCGTGGATCGAGCCCGGCGTCTCCGGCGCAGCATGGCTCGGCACGCCGCCCGGGAACGAGAACTGCCGGAACAGCCGGCGCATGCCCTCGAGGTCCTGCGTGACCTCCGGCCAGAGCTCGCTGTAACTGCCCTCGAGCCAGGTGCTCGCGACCAGCGCCGGCCCGCCGTGACCCGGCCCCGTGATCATCAGCATCGACAGCCCGCGCGCACGGATCACGCGGTTCAGATGCGCGTAGACGAAATTCAGACCCGGCGTCGTGCCCCAGTGGCCGAGCAGGCGCGGCTTCACGTGCTCGAGCGTCAGCGGCTCGCGCAGCAGCGGATTGTCGAGCAGATAGATCTGGCCGACGCTGAGGTAGTTCGCCGCGCGCCACCAGGCATCCAGGTCGTCGAATTCACTCATCGTCGTCATCGAGCCTCCCGAGGCCGGCCTCCCAGTCCTCGGCGAAGCGGTCGAGGCCCTCGCGCTCGAGCTCGCGGGCGATGACCGGCAGCGCGACGCCGAGCGCCGCGACCTTCGCGAGCACGGCGGCATGCTCGCTCGCAGCCGGATCGACCGACGGCCCCGGCTCGCCGTGGTCGAGGAACGCACGCAGTGTCGCACGCGGCAGCGTGATGACGGTATCCGGCGCGACCAGCGCCTCGACGTAGCGTACGTCGCGCGCCCGTGGATCCTCGCTGCCGGCGCTCGCCCACAGCAGCCGCTGCGGCGCCGCGCCGAGCGTCTCGAGCGCATGCCAGCGCGCCGAGCGGCGCAGCGCGGCGTAGCGGCCGAGCGTCGCGGCCGCGAGCGCCAGCGCGACGCTGCCGCGCAACAGCGCGCAGTCGGCCGCGAGCTCCGCACGATCCGCCGCGAGCGCGTCGAGCCTCGCGTCGACCGCGACGTCGATGCGGCTCACGAAGAAACTCGCGACTGCAGCGATGTTCGCCGGGTCGTGCCCCGCATCGCGACGCCGCTCGAGCCCCGCGAGCCAGGCCTCCGCGACCGCCGTGTAACGCTCCGGATCGAACAGCAAGGTGACGTTGACCGGGATCGCTTCTGCGGCGAGCTGCGTGATCGCCGGCAGCGCGGCGAGCGTGCGCGGCACCTTGATCATCGCGTTCGGCCGGTCGAGCGCGATCCACAGTCGCCGCGCCGCATCGACCGTGCCGATCGGATCGTCGGCGAGCCGCGGCGCAATCTCCAGCGAGACCTGGCCGTCGCGCCCCCCGGTCCGCTCCCAGACCGGACGCAGCAGATCGGCCGCCTGGCGCAGGTCGGCGATCGTCAGCGCCTCGTAGAGCGCCTCGCGCCCGCCGGTCGCGGGCTGCGGATCGGCGCAGAAGCGCGCCACGTCGGCCGCATGGGACCGCCGGTCGGCGAGCGCCTTCTCGAAGGTCGAAGGATTGGAGGCGAGACCGGTGACATCCTCCGCGACCAGCCGCGCGAGCTCGCCGCTCGTCAGCAAGCCGCGGTCGAGATCGTCCAGCCAGGCCGACTGGCCGCGTTCACGCAAGGTGGTCACGTGCATGGGGACGCATCTCCTGTACGTGTGCGTGACCCTAGCGATGGCGCAGCAAGGATTCAGTTCGGCGCCCCGCTCACGCAGGCGGCCACACGACTCGGCGCGACCATCACGGACAGGCTCGAAACCACCCCGGAGCCTCTTGCACGGCGTGATCGTCGAGCTGCCCGCCGCGGACGACTTGCCACGGCAAGATCGCTACAGCAGGAATCTCGCAGAATCCGCGAAAGTCTCGCGTTGCGGCCAGATCGGACAGAATGCCTCGATGACCGCCATCAGATCGTCGAGGGCCTCGAGAGGATCACGGCCGGTTTCGATTCTGGTCTTGGGCAAACCACCGTCACGAACGAGAGGCTGACCAGCGTCCGCGGATGCACTCATCGAAGGAGCTCCTCGAGCAGGGACTCGCGATCGAAAAGCTGGAAATACTCGCGCACCTCATCGAGCTCGAGTTCGGCACCATTGGCGGCAATCAGTGCGCGAATGTCCTCCAGATCCTGGGTGCGCCGCGGATCATTGACGAAGCCCTGGAGCTTCAACCCGATCAGTGCCTCTGCACTGACCACGCGCAGCTCGCCGAAAGCCGTATGAAGTACCGGCGCGCTGGCGAGCATGCGAACCGCGGCGGGTCGGTGCGCAAAAATGAAGTCCACCCGTTCGTCACCGCGCAGGAAATTGGCGGCATCAGGACTTCGATGCAGGCATTGATAGCCGAGCTCGACCATGACCTGCTGGATGACATCGGCCTGGTCCGCGTTCGCGAGCAGATCGATGTCCTGAGTGGCGCGCAAGACCTTGTGGGAAGCGAGAGCGAGGCCGCCGATGAGGGCGAAATGCGCGGCGCCCGAATCCAGGGCGGCGATGACCTGTTCGAGCTGCTTTCCGAGGCGGGAAACTGCGGCCACGGTCGATGCCTGCTGCACGAGGAAGTTGGCGCGCCCGGAGAGATTCGAACTCCCGACCACCTGGTTCGTAGCCAGGTACTCTATCCAACTGAGCTACGGGCGCGCCGTTTGAAACCGTCTTCTGACTCGTCGCTGCGTCTGCTGCGGGCCAAGAGGCTGGCGGGAGAGAGGGATCCTCACCACACCATAACTACTTGTTCCACAAGCAGATTTTCTCGATTAAGAATTTCGGTACCCTGAAAGATACCCTCGAAACTCCCGCGCGAGAATAAAACGCTAGCCGACGCAGGCACCTCTCGGCGCAAACGGGAATTATAGCCTAGAAGCGGCCGGTATGAGCAACTTCCCGGCCTCTCCGGCCGGCCGGCCAACAGCCTGTACGCGGCGATAGTTCGCGTATCAGGTCATGGTGAACGCAAGAAGCGGACCGTAGTCGTGGTGGTCCGCGGCTTGGAGCGTTTCGATGTATCGCCGGCGCTGGGGATCTTCGCTTCCGAGTTCTCCGCCACCCCATGTTCACGGCCGTCCCTGGTCGGCAGGTGCACATCCACCCTCTGCATGGCCGAGAACTTCTCGAGCGCGCTGCGCGCCGTCAGCCCGGGCGCGTGTCGGTGCAGCATGCGCGAGAGCGTCACGTACAGGCCCTACGCGAGGAAGGAGAGGAACACGTGCGCTTCGCCTGGTCTCAGTGGGTCGGCTGCTGGCGCAGCTGGGGTTGAGCTGTCAGAAGCCGCTGTGGCGTGCCTGGCAGCAGGACGGCTCGCGGGTGGAGCAGTGGCTGAAGCATGAGTATCCGCGGATCCG
>JADLDF010000146.1 GCA_020846815.1 Gammaproteobacteria bacterium
GGGTCAAGGAGGACGTGCACCGCGCGCTGTTCGCCTCGTTCGAGGGCGAGGCGCAGCAGCTGCTCGAGAAATACCTCGACGAGGTCGAGGCCTCGCTCGATGCGCGCGAGGTCAAGGACCCGATCACCGGCGAGACGCGCCTGCCGGACGAGCGCTTCCTGCGTGCCGTCGAGGAGAAGATCCGCATCTCGGACTCGGGCAAGCAGTCGTTCCGCCAGGAAGTGGTGCGCAAGGCGATGGTGGCGTTCAAGGCCGGCGAGAAGTTCACGCTGTCGAGCCACGCGCGCATGCGCGAGGCGATCGAGCAGTACCTCTTCGCCGAGCGACGCGACGTGCTGCGGCTCGTGACCTCGAGCACGCGTCCCGACGACGAGGCGCGCAGCAAGATCTCGGCCGTGCAGCAGCGGCTGATCGCCGAGCACGGCTACGACGAACACGGTGCGAAGGAAGCGCTCAACTACGTAACGACGCTGCTCTCGCAGGAGTAGGGGCGGTGAACGAACAGGGGTGGTACGAGCTGTTCTCGCGCGGCGCTCGGGACTGGCTGCGCCACAACGAGAAGGTCCGCGAGGCGGTGCACCAGCACCTGCCGGAGCTGATCGCCAACGCCGACGTGCTCGAAGGCGGCACGCGCACGGTGCGCGTGCCGGTAAAGATGCTGGAGCATCATCATTTCCGGCTGCTGCGGCCGGGCGAGCAGGAGGGCGTGGGGCAGGGCGAGGGCGTGAAGCCCGGCGACCGCCTCGCCGGTCCCGCGGGCCCGGGCCGGCAGGACCGCGGTCCGGGCGGTCGCGAGCAGGGCGGCATGGAGTTCGTGCTCGAGCTCAAGGTCGACGACATCGTCGACTGGCTCTGGGAAGAGATGCGGCTGCCGAACCTGCAGGCGCGCATCGGCGGTGCCGCCGAGGAGACCGACTGGATCCGCGAGGGCTGGGACCGCCGCGGCGCGCGTTCGCGCCTCGACCGGCGGCGTTCGTTCCGCGAGTCGCTCAAGCGCCGCGCCTCGCAGGCTGGTACCGCAGCGGGGTCCGCGCCGACGCAGGACGGCGGTGAGGCGGCTGCGGCTCCGCCGGCCGAGGCGGGCGCTCCCGCCGGTGCGAAGCCGCCGCCGGCCTTTACCGACGACGACCTGCGCTTCCGCCAGCTCACGCGCCGCGAGCGGCCTGCGACCCTGGCCGTGGTGTTCCTGCTCATGGACGTCTCCGGCAGCATGGCCGACGCCGACCGCAAGCTCGCCAAGTCGTTCTTCTTCTGGGCCGTGCAGGGGCTGCGCCGCCAGTACCGGCACATCGAGACGGTCTTCGTCGCGCACACCACCGAGGCCTGGGAGTTCGACGAGGCGCGCTTTTTCGAGGTGCGCGGCGACGGCGGCACGATCGCCTCGTCGGGCTTCGAGAAGGTGCTGGAGATCATCGCCGAGCGTTACAGCCCGTCGCGCTACAACATCTATCTCTTCTATGCCTCCGACGGCGACAACGCGCTCAGCGATCGCAGCGAGGCGGCCGAGCGCCTGGCCCGACTGCGCGAGGCGTCGAGCTACTGCGGCTTCCTCGAGGTCTCGGCAGCCGTGCAGCGCCACCTGACCACCGAGACCGCACGCCTGTTCCGCAACGCCGGCGGCGCCGCCGGCAGCATCGGCTCGTTCCCGGTCAGCCGCATGGAGGACATCTGGAACGCCGTGCGGCACTTCTTCAGCCACCAGCAGCGCGAACAGGAGGCGCTGTCGTGAACGACGGTGGCGCGAGCTGGCGCGATCACGTCGGCGCGATCCAGACGCTCGCGGCCCGCGCCGGCCTGGAGTACGACCCGGTCGACTTCGAAGCCGTGCCCGAGAGCTTCATGATGGAGATCTCGGTCTACGGACTGCCGGTGCGCATGCCCCACTGGTCTTTCGGGCTGCGCTACATCACCCAGCTCATCCAGCACCGCATGGGCCATTCGCGTCTCTTCGAGGTGGTGTTCCCCGGCAATCCGGGCCGCGCCTACCTCGCCGCCGGCAACAGCCTCGCCGAGAACGTGCTGGTCACGGCCCACGTGCTCGGCCACGCCGATTTCTCGCGGAACAACCTGCTGTTCCGTCGCAGCCAGCAGCAGGTCGGCTCGAACATCGTCGAGAGCGCAGCACGCCACGCGCAGCAGATCGCGCAGGCGATCGAGGAACACGGCCAGGGCCGCGTCGAACGCGTGCTCGACGCCGCGCTGGCGCTGGAGCAGCACGTCGACGTCGGCCAGCCGCTCCCGCGGCCGCGCTTCCCCGAATACGCGCCGCCGCAGGCCCCGCCCGGGCAGGACGAGTTCCGCCGCCGCTTCGAGGCGCTCGGGCCCGACACCGGCCGCGTGCCGCCCGAAGCCACGCGCGTGCGCGCGCCGATCCCGCCGCGGCCCGAGCGCGACCTGCTGTGGTTCGTCGCGCAGTACGCGCCCGACCTCGAAGGCTGGGAGCGCGACATCTTCCTCGCCGTGCGCGAGGAGTCGTTCTACTTCCAGCCCGTGTTCGCGACCCAGATCATGAACGAGGGCTGGGCCTCGTACTGGCATGCACGGCTGCTGCGCGAAGCGAGCTTCCTGCCGCAGGATGCCTATCTCGATGCGGCCAAATGCCATTCCGACGTGGTGCGCCCGTTCGCGAGCGGCCAGCAGGTCGCGCTGGCGGTCAACCCCTACCACCTCGGCTTCACACTCTGGGAGAAGATCATCGAGGAGCAGGGCGTGGAGGCCGCGCGGCGCATCATGCGCGAGGACGACGACTTCAGCTTCGTCCGCAACCACCTGACGCGCGAACGCGCCGAGGAGCTCGGCCTGTTCCGCTTCCGTGCCAGCGTCAACGGCGAAGTCCGCGTCATCGAGCACGATCTCGGCACGCTGCACGAGACCCTGCTCGCGCCCAAGTACAACTTCGGCGCGCCCACGGTCGCCGCGTCGCGCATCGCGCTCGACGGCAGCCTCGATCTCATCCACGACCATCAGAACGACGGCCGCGGTCTCGATCCGGAGGCCTCGACCCGCGTGCTCGAGTACCTGCACCGCGTCTGGCGGCGCCCCGTGCGGCTCAAGACCGTGGACAGTCGCGGGCTGGAGGTCGAGCTGACGGTGTCGGCGGAGTCGCGGCTGAACTGAAGCGAGCTTCTGGCCGACCGCGCGCTACTCGTGCCGCAAGGCCTCGATCGGATTCAAGGCCGCGGCGCGGCGGGCCGGGAAATAGCCGAAGATCACGCCGATCAGGGCGGAGAACACGAAGGCGATGACGTTGATCCGGGTGTCGAACAGGAACGGCACCTGCAGCACCGGCGCCAGGGCCACCGACGCGATCAGCGCGAGCAGCAGGCCGAGTATGCCGCCGAGACAGGCGAGCA
>JADLDF010000147.1 GCA_020846815.1 Gammaproteobacteria bacterium
CCGATGCGAGCTACACCTCCGAGACCAATGCGCTGACCATCGGCCTGACGACGATCCCGGATCGCACGCTGGTCAATGCACGTCTCGGCCTGCGCAAGGGCCCGCTCGATGTCGCGCTGTGGAGCCGCAACCTCACGGACGAGAAGTACGTGACGGCCGCGATCTTCCAGCCGCCGCTGAACCAGAGCAACGCCACGTTCCTGCCGAACGTGTCGCTGGGCGAGCGGCGCACCTTCGGCCTGACCGCGACCTACTCGTTCGAGCCCTGAGCGGACGAATGGCTCAGGCGGCAGCCGAGGCCGCAATCGAGGTGAGCCGATGCGGGGCCCGGCGGAAACCGGGCCCCGTGTCCTACAGGGCATGGCTTCCCAGCCGTGCTTCCGGCGACGGTTTCCCCCGCAAGCAGTTTAACGGTCCGGTTCTCCGGCTGTGGAAAGGCCGGCCGTGAGCGCTCGCACACACGGTGCCGGCGCATCGACGCACGTGCGCGCCGTCAGTTTCGTCCTGCATGTCGTCGCTCCAGTCGCAACCGGGTGGAACGACTGCGACTGATACCTGCTGCCGGGCCGATGCACCACGCTGCTTTCCAGGAGCCGAGTGGGAGTGCGCCGACATGAAGTTCCCGACACCGTTCGCCGAGAAGTCATTGACCCTGGTCGCGGCCGCATTCGACCGGCGTGGCCAGGCCGAGCGCGCGGCCGCGGCGCTGCGCAGCAGCCCGGGGCTGGCGGGCACGGTGCGGCTGGTCGCACCCTGCGAGGGCGGCCTCGGGCGCAAGTTCGAGCCCGAGCAGGAGGGCATCTGGCGTACCGCGCTGCGCAGCCATCTGTTGCTCGGCGTGCTGGGGCTCGCGCTCGGGCTCGTGGTAACGGCCGGGCTGCTGGCGGTGCCCTGGCCACCGGCGGAGGATTCGCCGCTCTACACCGCGCTGTTCAGCGCCATGATGGGCGGATTCGTCGGCCTGATGTTCGCCGGAGTATTGACGCTGCGCCCCGATCACTCTGCCGTGATCGATGCGGTCAGGCCGCAGATCGAAGACGGCGCCTGGGCCGTGATCGTGCGGCCGTGCGATGCCGATGCGGCGCGGCGCGCCTTCGCGGCGCTGCGTGATCACGGCGGCGAAACCTATCGGTCGTTCTGACGCGCCCGCTGCAACCCGGCGGCGCGCCCGCGCCCGCGTCCGCTCAGTGAGGAAGATCACCGGGCGATCCGCCAGGCCAGCCTCGAGCTCCTTTTCGTCATATCCACTGCGCGTGCGACGGAATTCTTCCCCGACGGGTTTTCGGGCCCTTCATCTTTGCTGGCTGATAGCAGGCGGGCGCTGCACAACGTGCGGGCGCCGCCACATCAGGCTTCGGGTACGCTGCATCGTGAGGAGCGCCGCTGAGCGCTCGTCAGCCCGGATGCGTCAGGAGATTTCATGTCCACGAATGTGCTTCCCGAACTCGATGGCCGCGTCGCACTGATCACCGGCGCCGCGAACGGCCTCGGCGCGCAGATGGCGCGCTGCTTTTACGCGGCCGGCGCCCGCATCGTCATCGCCGATCTCGACGAGACGGCCGGTGGTGCGCTCGCGGCGAAGCTGCCGGGGGCGAGCTTCCGTCGTCTGGACGTCACGAACGAAGCACAGTGGCTCGCGACCTGGGACGCGATCGAGCGCGACATCGGGCCGCTGCGGATCCTCATCAACAACGCCGGCTTCTACCGTCCGAACGTGCCGCTCGAGCAGATGGACCTCGCGCTCTGGCAGAAGCACTTCGCGATCAATTCCGACGGTCCCTTCCTCGGCTGCCGCGAGGCGCTGCGGCGCATGAAGGGACGCGACGGCGTGGTGCTGAACATCGCCTCGACCGCGGCGATCGGCGGCTTCATCAACGGCGCGGCCTATTCGGCCTCGAAGGCGGCGCTGGCGATGCTGACGCGCATCGCGGCGCGCGCAGGCGGCCCGCAGGGGCTGCGGGTCAACGGCATCATGCCGGGCGCGACGCCGACCGACATGCTGCGCGGCAACAAGCTGCCGGGGCAGAGCGACGAGGATCTGTACACGATGCTGATCGCCCACCATCCGCTGGGACGTCTCGCGACTCCGGACGACATCGCGCGCGCGGCGCTGTTCCTCTGCTCCGACCGCGCCTCGTTCATCAGCGGCGTGCTGCTCGCGGTCGACGGTGCCGCGGCGGCCTGAGGCAAGCCGCTTCCCGGTATCAGTGATGCGGGGCGCGCGCCGGATAGCGCCCGAGCGTGAACAGCAGCAGCGGTCCCGCGAGCATCGCGGCGGCGGAGACCGTCAGCGCCGGAGCATAGCTGCCCGTGGCATCGAAGATCCGGCCGAAGGCCAGCGGTCCGACGCCGGCGGCGGCCGTGAACGATGCCCACTGCCAAGCGTAGATCTTGCCGTAGTGACGCATGCCGAAATACTTCACGCAGAGGTAGGCGATCAGGTCGAACTCGGCACCGCCGGCGAGGCCGATCATCGCGACCGCGAGCGCCGGCATCGCCCCTGCCTCGAGCAGCAGGCAGGAGATCGCGGTCGGCGCGAGCACCAGCAGCGCGACGATCGGCGCCCACAGGCGATCGAGCAGCCAGCCGGCACTGAGCCGGCCGACGACGACGAACGCGCCGAGCAGGCTGGCGTAGCCTGCCGCCTCGGCGGCGCTCATGCCGCCGTCAGTCAGCAGCGGCACCAGGTTGGAGATCAGCCCGGTGGCGGCGCCCGACACGAGGAAGAACGCCGCGATGATCACCCAGTAGCGGTAGCCGCCCAGCGCCTCGCCGAGCGTCAGGCCCTCGGCTTCGGCGGCCGCTGCGGCGCGCGCGGCCGCGCTGTCGTCGCGGACCTTGGCGCGCTCGCGGAACAGGAACCAGGTGGCCGGCAGCGCCACCAGCAGGATCGCCGCGGCGATGGCCGCGTAGCCGGTGCGCCAGCCGTGGCTGGCGACGATCGCCGTCATCAGCGGCGGCGCGGCGAAGGCCGTGATGCCGGTGCCCATCAGGCCGAGGCCGAGCGCCATGCCGCGACGCCGGTCGAACCAGGCGGCGATGCCGCGCGACCAGGTGATCGGCGTCGTGCCGATGCCCATGACCGCGAGCAGGAACCAGTTCGCGTACCAGAACGTCTCGGAGCCCGGCTGCAGCGCGAAACCGACGAAGCCGAGCGCGAGACCGGCCTGGCTCGCGAGCGCGACGCGCCGCACGCCGAAGCGGTCGATCAGCGCACCGGCGAGCCAGGCGCTGCACAGCACGCCGAGCGACGAGAACGCAATGCCCGACTGGGCCACGGCGCGGCCCCAGCCGAACTCCTCGGAGATCGGCTTGGCGACCATGCCGAGGGTGTAGAACGGCAGCGCGGTCAGGCTGAACGCGCAGCCGATGGTCGCCGCGAGCACGACCTGCCAGGCGCGGTCGCGGCGGAACTCGCTGCCGGCATTCATCTGCAGTGGTGCTCTCGATTGCGGGATCGTGCCACCGCCCGGCGCCGCGGCGGCTGCGCAGGGCGGGCGCGGGCGGCAGCCGGCCTCAGAAGCCGAGCGCGCCCGGATTCATGAGGCCGCGCGGATCGAGCTGCTGCTTGATCGCCGCGAGCAGCGCGCCGGCGTTCTTCTCGAGGCGGTTGCGATAGGGATAGTTGCGGCCGAGCTGGAAGTGCGCCGCGCCGAACTTCTGGTAGAGCGCAACCAGGTCCTTCTTGAAGCGGTCGATCCAGGCGCGCGCCTCGGGGTTCGCGGGATAGTCCGGCAGCTTCGCGAGGAAGTCCTTTTCGAGCATGTTGGCGTGGAACGCGTGCCGCTCGTCGGGCCAGTACATCGCGATCTCGTAGAGGAAGCCGGCCGAGCCGACGGCCTCGAACATGCCGCCGGTCCAGATGCCGAGGCGCTCCATGTCGGCCGCGCGCTCGGCATAGAACGCCATCAGCGCCTCGTGGAAGGGCACGACGTCCTGGTGGCGCAGCACGCCGTGCAGCGGCACCCAGCGCTCGCCCTTCGGGCCGAGCACGTTGGTCAGCGGCGCGAACG
>JADLDF010000148.1 GCA_020846815.1 Gammaproteobacteria bacterium
CGAAAAAAAGCCCCGCATTGCGGGGCTTCAACAGGTCGTCAAGAAAAAGTCCGGTCGATCGCTGTCAGCAGCCGATGAGCGTTGCTACGCGAGCGCTAATCAGAGTCGGTTGGAACGTCGGGGTCTGACCCCGGCTGATGTACTAGCCCGCGTGTGCTCACGCGTAGGTCGTTCCGGGAAGCCACGAAAATACTGTGGCCGCCTTGCCCGTGCTCGCGTCGATTGCCAGAGTTTCTGTTCTCTAACTCCATCCTCAGGGGTGTTGCATGGCGGCCAAAGAGCTGTTGCAGATTTGCTACAGCAGGCGCCAGACGACACCGTTGAGCCAAACACTCGATGGATAACCAGGGCTTAGCTCCGAGTATCCAACGTGATGAGGTGGATGATAAACAACTTGGGCCGGTTTGGGATGTCTCCGGTTCGCGACAGAGGTCACAATTCGGCAGCCTTGCGGGAAATCCTTAACATAAGACGCACGCCGCCAGGGGGCTTGGGCAGGTCGACCGCGCGTGCCTGGCCGCCGTGGAACTCGGCGATCAGCCGCACGATGTAGAGGCCGAGGCCGAAATGCGGCCGGCCGTCGTCGCCGCGGCGGTGCTGCCAGAGCGATTCGAACAGCCGGGCACCGGCCTCGGGCGGCAGCGGCGGGCCGTCGTTCTCGACCTCCACCGCAACCTCCTCGCCGCCCTCGTCGCGCAGCCGCAGGCGGATGGTCGAACCCGGCGGACTGAAGTCGACGGCGTTGTCGACCAGCTTGTCGAGCGCCTGCAGCAGCAGGTCCGGGGCGCCGTGCACCTCGCAGGGCGAGGCGGCGCCCTCGAGCCGGAAACTGCGCTGCGGGAACGCGTCGCCATAGGCCTGCGTCGCACTGGTGAGCAGGGCCGCGAGGTCGAAGCGTGTGCGCTCCGCGGCGCGGATCGCCTCCTCGACGCGCGTCGCGGCGCCCATGGCCTGCACGATCGCGCCGAGCCGCTCGCTGCCCTCGCGGGCGCGCGCGACGTAGGCTCGCGCGCCCGCGGACAGCGGCTCGGATTCGAGGTTCTCCAGCGAGGAGCGCACGATGGTCAGCGGCGTGCGGATCTCGTGCGAGAGCTTGCCGGCGAGCGTGCGCAGATAGTCGGTGTAGTCGGCGAGCCGCGCGAGCAGCGCGGAAAAGCCGCGCGCGACGTCGCCGAGCTCGTCGCGCGCCGCGGTTTCCGGAAACGCCGTGCGCAGCCGCCCGTCGCGGCTCAGCGCCGCGTCGCTCGCGCGCCGCACGCGCTCCAGACGCAGCGCCAGGTGGGCGCCGAGCAGCAGCGTCGCGCCGACCACGATCGCGACCGCGAGCAGCGTCAGGTTCAGCAGCCGCGTCAGCGCGCGGTCGCGCAGCAGCAGCCAGCGGTCGGCGGTCTGCGCGACCTGCAGCACGGCGATCACGCGGCCGGAGCCGGCCTCCAGGACCGGTGCGGCCGCCGCGACCAGCAGCCGCTGCTGCCCCGGCGCGGCGAACAGCGCAGTGCTGCCGCGGCCGGCGACGGCTTCGGCAGTCTGGGTCGCGTCGAGCCGGCTGCGCTCGAGCGGCGCGGCGCGCTGCGCCAGCGTCGAGCCCTGCAGGAAGCGGCGGTAGAGCTGCGACAGCAGCGCCTGCGCACCGCCCGTGTCGGCGCCGACCGCCGGCAGCGCATTCGCCTCGGCGAGCACGCTGCCGGTGGGCGTCGCGGCGGCGATGCGCACCCCGGGCTGGCCGAACTGTGCCAGCCAGCCACCGAGCTCGGGCGAGGCGGCGACGAGGTGGCCCTGCGGCTCCAGCGCGCGCGGCGAGAGCGAGCCGTAGCTCGACGGCGTGGCGCCGCGCGCGTCGCGGTCGTCGAGCAGCATGCCGAACTCGTGGCCGAGCATCGACAGCGGCAGGCGCAGCTCCAGCGCCCAGCCGTCGCGGCCGTCGAGGCGACGCAGCGCGCCCTGGACGCGCGGTTCCTCGACCAGCTCGGGCCGGCCGAGCTCACGGGTCGCGATGCGGCGGGCGCGCACCGCTCCGGTGCTCCAGGCGGAGACGAACAGCTGCTCGTGCGCGCCGTCCGGCGTGGCGTAGGCGATCCAGACGCGGTCGCCGCTCGCCGCTGCGTCGAGCGCCGCGGCGTCGGCGGCGTCGAGCACCAGGCGATCGCCCGGCGCGACGACGTACAGATACAGGTGGTGCTCATGGGTGCCGGCGAGCACCTCGAGGCGCTCGCCCTCGCGCCGGCCGCGGAAGCGCCGCCAGGCCTGCGTGGCGCGCGGCCAGTCGTCGTTCCGCCCGTCGAGCTGCGGCGCCGAGGCGAGCGGCACGGGCTCGTAGTCATAGGGGCCCGCCGGCTCGTGCGAGCGCGGGCCGTCGACGCCACGGTACAGCAGGTCGCGCCGTCCGCGCAGCGAGGTGGCGATGGTCTGCGCGACCGCGAGCAGCGACTGGCCCTCGGCGACGCGCAGCGAGCTCTCGACCTCGCGCACGTACTGGCAGCCCGCCCAGGGCAGAGCCAGGGTCGCGAGCC
>JADLDF010000149.1 GCA_020846815.1 Gammaproteobacteria bacterium
ACTTCAAGCCGATCTTCCCCGGCGCGGTCGAGCCGCGCACCGGCCTGTCGATGGGCCAGAGCGCCGAGCTCATGGCCAGGCACTGGCAGATCCCGCGCGCGGCGCAGGACGAGCTCGCCTACGCCAGTCACATGAACGCCGCGCGGGCCTGGAAGGACGGCTTCAACGCCGATCTCGTACAGCCGTTCCACGGCCTCGCCATCGACAACAACATCCGCGCCGACACCACTCTCGAGCGCCTCGCGAAGCTCAGGCCTTCGTTCGACCCCGGCCAGGGCACGCTGACCGCCGGCAACAGCACGCCGCTGACCGACGGCGCCTCCGCGGCGCTGCTCGCTTCCGAAGACTGGGCGCGCGCGCGCAACCTGCCCGTGCAGGCCTGGTTGAGCTACGGCAAGGCCTGGGCCGTCGACTTCGCCAGCGGCCGCGATGGCCTGCTGATGGCGCCGGCCTATGCCGTGCCCGCGATGCTCGACGACGCGCGCCTCGCGCTGCAGGATTTCGACTACTACGAGATCCATGAGGCCTTCGCCGCGCAGATGCTGTGCACGCTCGCGGCCTGGGAGTCGGACGAGTTCTGCCGCGAGCGCCTCGGTCGCGAGCGCGCGCTCGGTCCGATCGACCGCGCCAAGCTCAACGTGCGCGGCGGCAGCGTCGCCTACGGCCATCCGTTCGCGGCCACGGGCACGCGCATCGTCGCGACGCTCGCCAAGCTGCTGGCGAAAGACGCCGGCGCGAAGCGCGGCCTGATCTCGGTCTGCACCGCCGGCGGCATGGGCGTCACCGCGATCCTCGAGCGAGCCTGATCCCGGCCCGCACCGCCCGCCACCGGCATTGGGGGCCTGCGGGCGCCCCTGAAAACGCCTGATCCCCGTCCGCACGGCCGCCGACATGGGAGCCACGGCCATCCCTGAACACGCCTGATTCCGGTCGCATCCTTAGCCGGTATGGACGTCGAGGTCGTCCCCGAACGCCCCTGACCGCGGCCCGTCGGGCATGCCGGGCCAGGTGCCGGGGGCTTGACACATACCAACCGGTTGGTATGTTTCACGCCATGGTCCGCCGTGCCCCTCCCCACTCCGCCCCCTCCGCGCCACGCTCGACGCGCGCGGCAGCCCTGCCTCGGACGCGGGCGGCAGTCCCGGCGCCGGCGGCAACCGCGGCGGCGGCGGCACGACCGCCTGCTGCGCCTGCCCCGGCGCGCGGCGATGCGCGCACCGCCCTGCTCGATGCCGCGCTCACGCTGGTGCGCCGCCAGGGCTGGGCCGCGACCAGCATCGACCAGCTGTGCCGTGCCGCCGGCGTCACCAAGGGCGCCTTCTTCCACCACTTCGCGTCCAAGGAGGCGCTCGGCGTCGCCGCGGCGGCGCGCTGGACCGAGCTCACCGCACCGCTGTTCGCGAACGCGGACTATCACCGCCACGCGGACCCGCTCGAGCGCCTCTTTGCCTATCTCGATTTCCGCGCCGCGCTCGCCGACGGCCCGCTCGAGGCCATCACCTGCTTCGCCGGCACGACGGTGCAGGAGACCTTCGCGAGCTCGGAGCCGATCCGCGCGGCCTGCGGCCGGTCGATCCTCGACCACGCGGATACGCTGGTCGGCGACTTCCGTGCCGCACTGGAAGCGTATCCGCCGCGGCTGCCGGTCGACGCCGAGAGCCTGGCGGTGCTCACCCAGACGGCGCTGCAGGGCGGCTTCGTGCTATCGAAGGCGACCGGCGATCGTGCGCCGCTGCTCGACGGCGTCGCGCACCTGAAGCGCTATTTCGGCTTGCTGTTCGGACGATCACCTCTCGGTTGATCCACCACGCGCCAGAGCGAAACACAAGGAGGCGACATGGCTTACATCGACGGCTTCGTGCTCGCGGTTCCGACCGCCAGCAAGGACAAGTTCATCGCGCATGCGAACCAGGGCAACAGCGTCTTCATCGAGCAGGGCGCGACGCGCGCCTGGGAGTGCTGGGGCGATGACGTGCCCGACGGCAAGCTCACGGACTTCCGCCGCGCCGTGCAGGCGAAGCAGGACGAGACCGTGGTCTTCAGCTGGATCGAGTGGCCCGACAAGGCGACGCGGGACGCCTGCTTCGCGAAGATGGAAGAGCTGGCGAAAACCGATCCGCGCATGCGCGACAACCCCATGCCCTTCGACGGCAAGCGCATGATCTTCGGCGGTTTCGTGCCGGTCGTGCGGCTGGGGAAGTGACCATGTCGAACCCACCCGGCAGCTTCATCTGGTACGAGCTCATGACCTCCGATGCCGACGCGGCCGCGCGCTTCTATGGCGCCGTCGTGGGCTGGACGATCGCGCAGCAGCCGGACCCGCAGGCGGGCGGACAGGACTACCGCTCCATCGTGCGCAGCGATGGCGGCATGGCCGGCGGCGTGCTGCAGCTGACGCCCGAGATGACGCGGCACGGCGCGCAGCCCGCCTGGCTCGGCTACCTGTCGGTGGCGGACGTCGATGCCGCGACCCGCGCGATCGAGGCGGATGGCGGCCGGACGTACCTCGCGAAGATGTCGCTGCCGGTCGGCGACATCGCGATGCTGGCCGATCCGATGGGCACGCCGTTCTACGTGATGCGCCCGGTGCCGCCGCCGGACCGGCCGGATGCGAGCAGCGAGGTGTTCCACCCCGAGGCCGCGCAGCACGTGCGCTGGAACGAGCTCGAGAGCCCGGACCTCGCGCGTGCCAAGGCGTTCTACACAAAGCACTTCGGCTTCGAGTTCAACGAGAGCCTGCCGATGGGCGAGATGGGCGACTACTGGTTCGCCGACCACGCCGGCGTGCGCATCGGCGCGATCATGCAGAAGGCGGACGCGAGCACCGCGGGCCACTGGCTGTTCTATTTCGGCGTCGATTCCATCGCCGCGGCGCAGCGCAGGATCGAGGCCGCCGGCGGCAAGGTGCTCATGGGCCCGCACGAGGTGCCGGGCGGCAACTGGATCGTCGTCGCGACCGACCCGCAGGGCGCCGCGTTCGGCCTCGTCGGCCCGCGCGGCGAGTGAACAGGAGGAGACCATGTCGCAGCAATCAACGCAGCCATCGTCGACGTCGCAGCAGATCCCGAGGGTCGATGGCATCGCCAAAGCCACCGTCTGCCTGTGGTACGACCGGGACGCCGAGGCAGCCGCTCGGTTCTACGCACAGACCTTCCCGTCGAGCTCGGTCGGCCGCGTGATGCAGGCACCGGGTGACTTCCCGGGCGGCAAGGCCGGCGATGTGCTGGTGGTGGAGTTCACCGTGCTCGGGATCCCCTGCATGGGATTGAACGGCGGCCCCCTGTTCTCGCAAAGCGAGGCGTTCTCGTTCCAGGTCGCGACCGTCGACCAGCCCGAGACCGACCGCTACTGGAACGCGATCGTCGGCAACGGCGGCCAGGAGAGCGAATGCGGCTGGTGCAAGGACCGCTGGGGCGTCTCGTGGCAGATCACGCCGGTCGTGCTCACGCAGGCGCTGGCGGATCCCGATACGGCGGTTCGCAAGCGCGCGTTCGAAGCGATGCTGACGATGCGCAAGATCGACGTCGCGGCGATCGAGGCGGCGCGGGCATAAATAGATCGGATTTATTTTCGGAAAGAAGGGGGCCAAGCTATTCTCAGTCGAAGGTAGATCGGCCCCCTTCTTTCCGAAAATAAATCCGATCT
>JADLDF010000150.1 GCA_020846815.1 Gammaproteobacteria bacterium
CCTCGACGTATTTCAGGAAGTTGGCGACGGTGCGCGGAGCCTCCTTCTCGAAGAGTTCGACCGAGAAGTCACCGAGCGAGGTTTCGAAGCGCAGCATGGGAACGTTTCCTGGAGCCGGGGCGCGGGCGAGGTGTGGAAAGGATCAGCGCGGCCACTGCCCTTCGGTGACGCGCGGCGACCCCGCGAGGTCGGCGTGCGAGCGTACGTGACGGAAGCCTCTTGCGACAAGCCGCTCGGCCACGGCCGCGGCCTGGGTCGCGCCATGCTCAAGCAGCAGCCAGCCATCGGGCTCGAGGTGCGCCGGCGCGGCATCGACGAGCACCGCGAGCGCGGCGAGCGCGTCGGCTCCGGGGGTCAGGGCCTCGCGTGGCTCCACCCGCAGCGAGTCGGCCTGCAGCGCCGCATCGTCGGCGGCGACATACGGCGGGTTCGAGACCACGAGATCGAAGCGCCGGCCGGCGAGCGGCGCAAACCAGTCGCCCTGCAGGAACTCCACGCGCTGCAGCCCGTGCGTGCGCGCATTGCGCTGCGCGACGTCGAGCGCGGCCGCCGAGCGGTCGATGGCCACGATCTTCCAGGCCGGCCGCTCGCTCGCCAGCGCGAGCGCGATTGCGCCGGAGCCGGTGCCGAGATCGGCGAGAGTCGGCGGCGGCTGTGCATCGCCGCGCACCGGTGCCAGGGCGAGCGCACGCTCGACCAGCAGCTCGGTCTCGGGCCGCGGCACCAGTACCGCCGGGGTCACGGCCAGACGCAGCGTCCAGAAGTCGCGGTAGCCGACGATGTAGGCGAGCGGCTCGCCGGCGGCTCGCCGCTGCGTCCAACGCTCGAGGATCGCCTCGAGCGGCGCTTCGAGCGGCAGGTCGCCACGGGTGAGCAGCCCGGCGCGTCCCACGCCCAGGCAGGCGGCGGCCAGCGCCTCGGCCTCGCGCCGCGGCTCGACGTCGCCGCCGAGCGCCGCCAATGCCCGCGCCGTGGCTGCGATCGTTTCGTCCAGTGTCCTGCGTCCCGTCATGCCCCTTACGTGTCACCCCGCGCGTCGTTTCGTGCCGCTCCGCGTGCCGTGCCGTGCCGTGCTGCGCCGCGCCGCGCCGTATTGCGCCACGCCGTGCTGCGGGCGGGCGCACAGTCTGCCAGCGCGGCGGGTCTGTTACATTGACCCTGCATTCCGAGGTGAGCATGGCCGCGACGATCCTGCCGTTCGAGCGTCCCCAGTCCGTCGGCGAGGTGCTCGATGCCGGCATCGCGCTTTTCAAGGTTTCGCTGCTGCGCTGCCTGCCGCTGTCGCTGCTCGCCGTGATCGTCGGCCAGCTGCCCTCGGTCGTGGCGATGACTCAGCGTCGCACGCCCTCGCTCGCAGGCATGGGTGCGCTCGACTGGCTGCTGGTGGCCGGCGCCGGCTTCGCCAACGTGCTGCTCTGGGGGGCGATCCTGCTGCGCCAGCAGGCCATCGCACAGGGCCGTCGCTCGACGCTGGCCGCCGACCTCGGCCCGCCGCTCGCGCGCCTGCTGCCGTCGCTGATCATGGTCGTGGCGAGCGCAGTGCTGATCGGGGTGGGGCTCCTGGCACTGCTGCTGCCCGGCCTGTATCTCATGGTCGCGCTGATCTTCGCCTATCCCGCGCTGCTGCTCGATGGCGAGTCCGTGGCCGGCGCCATGCGCGCGAGCCTGCGGCTGGTGCGCGGCAACTGGTGGCGCACCTCGGCGATCCTCACGGTCGCGCTGTTCGCGATCCTGGTGTTCTACGCGATCGGCACGATCGCGGGCCTGATCATCGTCCAGCTCAGCGGTGGCGGCGACGTCGGCAGCGTGTTCCTCGCGACCACGATCATCGGCGCGCTGGTCGGAGCGCTGTTCATGCCGTTCATGTGCGCGCTGTCGCTCGCGCAGTATGCCGACCTGAAGCTGCGCCGTGCCGGCGAGGACCTCGCGCGGCGCATCGAGGCGCTGCCCGGGACCTGAGGTGCGCGCCCGCGCCGCGATCGCCGCGACCGTCATGCCGGGCTGCATGCTCGCCTGCACGTGGGCCGTTGCCGCCGCGGCGCCGCAGGCACAGCCACTGCCACTGCCGCAAGTGCAAGTGCAGGCCCGCGTCGCGATCACGGCGATCGACGCCTGCCTGCCGCGCCTCGACGCCGAAGCCGACGTCGGCTTCGAACGCGTCGCGGCACGCTGTCCGGGGCTGGCCACGGCGCTCGAGGCAGGCGGCGTGGCCGCGCTGCTGCCCGCCGACTGGCGTCGCCCGCGCGGCGAGCTGTCGGCCGGCGGCCTGCGCGCGCTGCGCGGTGCGCTGCTCGCCCCGCCGGCGCCGGCCCCGCGCCGGGCACTCCCCGACGTCGCCGTGCTCGAGGGCCTGGTCGCGACGTCGCGCGGCGCCACGGCGGCGCCGGGGCCCTGGCAGCGCTTCCTGCGCTGGCTGCGCGCCCGGGTCGGGGATGCCGCGCCCGGCGCGGACGAGCGCTCAGGCTGGGCGCGCTGGCTGCAGGAGCGCCCCGTGTCCGAGCGCGTCTGGGCGCTGCTCGGCTATCTCGCGCTCGCCGGGCTGGTCGCGTTCCTCGGCTGGGTGGCTCGTGCCGAGTTGCGGGCGGTCGGATGGCCCGGCGGACGGTCTGCGCGAAGTTCGCGCGCGGCTGCGCCGGTGGGTGATGACGAGCGCGCCGGCACGGCGGGCCTCCTCGAGCAGCTGCCCATGTCCGAAAGGCCCGCCTGGCTGCTGCGCCGCCTCGCACGCAGCCTGCAGGCCCGCGGCTGCCTGCCATCGGCGCCGGCCCTGACTGCACGCGAGCTCGCACGCGACGCGCACCTCGAGCTCGAGGCGGACCGCGAATCGCTGTGCGGCGTCGCGCTGGCCGCGGAACGCGTGCGCTATGCCGCGGTGCCGCCGCAGCAGGCCGAGCTCGAAGTGGCGGTCGGTGCGGCGCTGGCACTGCTGCAGCGCCTCGAGTCCGCGCCCGTGCGCGCCGCGGGGAGCACACCGTGAGCGAGCGCGGCACGACCGCGGTCTTCGCGCTGGGCGCGCTGCTGCTGTTCTTCGTGCTGATGTTCGGCGGACGCACCGGCGGCAGGGCCGGCGAGCCGCCGCGGCCCACCAGTGCCGAATCCTCGGGCAATGGCTACTCGATCGCGCGCCGCTGGCTCGAATCCCAGGGTGTGCGGGTCGTGTCGTTGCGCGAGTCGTTCGGCGAGCTGGCGCGCCTCGCGCCGGGCGGCGCAGGTCGCGAGAGCCTGCTGGTGCTGACGCTGCCCGGCACCGGGCCGATCCAGACGCGCGAGCTGCAGCCGCTCGATCGCTGGCTGCGCGAGGGCAACACGCTGCTGGTCGTCGCAGCGCTGTCGGACGCGCCCGACTGGGCGCGCGGCGCGGCGGGTGCCGATGCCTTCGATCTCAAGGCCGTGACCGGCCTCGATTTCGAGACGGCCGGTCCGGCCGCGGACGACATCGGGACCGCGCTGCTCGCCGCGCCGCGGCGCGAGGCCGCGGACGTGGTTCCGGGGGCGCCGCTGCCCGCGGGCGTGACGACGCTCGCGGCCGAGTCGGATCAGCGGCGCAGCGGTGGCTCCGTGCGCCTGCCCTACGGCGGCATCGTGCTCGAGCTCGCGCGCGACCGGCAGTCCGGCGAGGGCGTGTTCTGGAGCCGGCCTTTCGGCCGCGGCCGCATCCTCGTGTCCGCCTACGGCACGCTGTTGTCGAACCGCGCGATCGGGCTCGCCGACAACGGCCGGCTGCTCGCGGGTCTGGTCGCGCAGGCCGTCGGTCCCGACGGCGTCGTGCTGTTCGACGATGGCCACCAGGGCCTCTCGCCGGGCTACGATCCACAGCAGCTGTTCGGCGACCGCCGGCTCTACGTGACCTTCGGCATGCTGGTCGCGCTCTGGCTGCTGTGGGTGCTGGGTGCGACGCGGCTGCGCACGCCGCGCTCCGTCGAGCCGGCGCCGCGGCCAGGCGAGCTGCTGCAGGCCGCCGGCGGCTTTTTCGCGCGCGTGCTGCCGACGCATGCCGCCGCGCAGCGCCTGTTCGCGCATTTCTTCGCACGGCTGCCGGTGGCTCGCAGCTCGCATCCGGACGGGCCGCAGGCGCCGCCCTGGGACTGGCTGCAGCGTCATTCCGGCATCGATCCCGCCGATGTCCACCAGCTGCGCGCCTGGTACGCGGCGGCCTGGCTCGGGCAGCCGGTGCCTCTCGGAAAACTGCAGAATCGGCTGCGCAGCATGGAGAAGAAACTGGCATGAGCGTGATCGGGGATCTCGAGGCGGCGCTGCGCCGCGAGTTGGGCAAGATCGTGGTCGGCGGCGAGACGACCGTGCGGGCGCTGACGCTGGCACTGGTCGCGCGCGGCCACGTGCTGCTGCAGGGCGCGCCCGGGCTCGGCAAGACGCTGCTCGCCAAGACCTTCGCCGCGGCGATCGGCGGCGACTTCCAGCGCATCCAGGGCACGGCCGATCTCATGCCCGCCGACATCATCGGCGTGCACGTCTACGACGAGTCGACGCGCCGCTTCACGTTCCGTCCCGGCCCGCTGTTCGCGCAGGTGGTGCTGGTCGACGAGATCAACCGCGCCGGTCCCAAGACGCAGTCGGCGCTGCTCGAGGCCATGGAGGAGCGGCAGGTCAGCGCGGAGCGCGAGCTGTTCCGCCTGCCCGAGGAGTTCCTCGTGGTCGCGACGCAGAACCCGCGCGAGTACGAAGGCACCTACCCGTTGCCCGAGTCGCAGCTCGACCGCTTCATGCTGCGCGTGGAGGTCGACTATCCGCCGCGCGAGGTCGAGGCCGAGGTGCTGCGCCGCTACGGTGCGCGCTTCGAGGGCGTGGGCCCCCCGCTCGCGCCGGTCGTGCCGCTCGACCGCGATCTGCTGCAGGCGGCGCGCACGGCCGCCGCGGCACTGCACGTCTCGGAAGCGCTGAGCGGCTACGTGCTCGACCTCGCCGCGGCCTCGCGCGAGGACCCGCGGGTGTCGCTCGGCCTCTCGACCCGCGGCGTGCTGGCGCTGCTGCGCGCCGCACGCGTCGTGGCCGGGCTGCGCGGCGCCGATTTCGTCGCGCCGGACGACGTCAAGGAGGTCGCGCCCTGGACGATCCCTCACCGGCTCATGCTGACGCCGGAGGCGGCGCTCGAGGGCGCGACCGATCTCGAGGTCGTGCGCGGCCTGCTCGAGCGCACGCCCGTGCCGCGCTGAGAGGCGCGGGCAGGCGGCTGCGGTGAATCTCGCACCTCGTGCCCTGCTGCTCGCGCTGCTCGCCGCGGCGCTGGCGATCGCCGGCATGTGGAGCGGCGAGCCGCTGCTGCGCGACACCTGGCCGCTGCCGCTCGCGCTGCTGGTCGCCGGGCTCGCCTGGGAGGCGCTGCTGTGCCGCCGCGATCCGCCGCGCGTCACGCTCGAGCTGCCGGGCCGGCTCTATCTCGGCCGAGTGCAGCATGCACGGCTGCACTTTGCGCACGACGGCGCACGGCCGCTGTCGCTCGAGTACGCACCGGCGGCGCCGGCGGCGCTGCGCCCGCTCGGCGAGCCGCGCCGCCTCGAGCTGCCGCCGGGCGGCAGCGTCGACGACCCGCTCGAGCTGCTGCCGCGGCGGCTCGGCGAGCACGACTGGCCGCCGCTGCCGGCGCGGCGGCTCGGGCGCGTCGGCCTGGCCTGGTGGTCGCTGTCGCTGCCGACCGGAGCACGCTGCCGCGTCGCGCCCGATACCTGGCGCGTGGCGACGCGCCGCGTCGCCGGCACGACGCGCGGCCTGCGCGCGCGCCGCGTCGCGGGCGCGGGCTCCGAGCTGCGCCAGCTGCGCGCCTACGCGCCCGGCGACCCGCTGTCGCGGATCGACTGGAAGACGAGTGCGCGCGCAGGCTCGCTGGTCACGCGCGACTTCTCCGAGGACCAGCATCTCGACGTGCTGATCGCGCTCGATGCCGGGCGGCTGTCGCGGATCGGCGCCGGTGAGCTCGACCGTCTCGGCCTGTTCGCCAACGTCGCTGCGCGCTTCGCCGAGGCCGCGGTGCTGCGCGACGATCGCATCGGGCTGCTCGCCTGGTCGGACCTGCCCATGGTCGCCTGCGCGCCCGATCGCGGTGCACGGGCGGTGCTGCAGCTGCGCGAGCGTCTGGCGTCGCTTGCGCCGCGCCGCGCCGAGTCGGATCCGGTCGCCGCCGCGGTCGCGGCGCGCCGGCTGCTGCGCCACCGTGGCCTGGTCGTGCTGCTGACCGACCTCGAGGATGCCGCGCTGCATCCGCTGCTGGCGCGCGCGATCCGCCTGCTGTCGCCGCCGCACCTCGCGCTGGTCGCCGGCATCCAGAGTCCCGAGACGGCAGTGCTGGCGCGGCGCGAGGCGCGCGAAGCGCGCGACGCCTGGGTGGCGCTCGCGGCGCAGGAGCAGGAGGCGCGGGTGCAGCGCCAGGCTGCGCTGCTGCGGCGCCTCGGCGCGCCGGTGGTGCTCGCCCCGGAGGCGACGATCGAGTCGGCCGTGCTCGACGCCTACGAGTCGCTGCGCCGCCGCCGCCGCATCTAGCCGCTGCGGTGCGCGGAGCGGCGGCGCGAGCCGCCGAACAGCCAGCCGCGCAGCAGTGCGACCATGAGTGCGAAGTAGCCGAAGCCGACCACGAGCCGCGTCAGCAGCGGCATCTGCGGATCCGGCGAGACATACCCCTCTATGAGCCCGCAGCCGACCAGCAGCACCGTGACGGCGGCGAGCAGCCGGCCGCTGCGGCGCGCCGCAGCGGCGAACGACGCGGCACGCGAGTCGAGCGCCGGCCGTGCCAGCGCATCTCCGACCGCGGCGCCGGCGGCGCCGGAGAGGCAGATGCAGGACAGCTCCACGACGCCGTGCGCGACCACGAATTCGAACAGCCGCCCGTCGAGCCCGTGCTGCGCCGTGAATGCGAACACGCCGCCGAGCATGAGCCCGTTGAGGCCGATGATGTACAGCGTGCCGAGACCGAACAGGAAGCCGAGCACCCAGGCGAACAGGCTGACGACGACGTTGTTCGTGAGGATCTGCACCGCCAGCACCGACGAAGGCAGCACGTTCAGCAGGCTGTCGGTCCAGAGCTCGCCGCGCTCGACGGTCGCGATCATCTCCGCGGAGGCGAACAGCGGCACGAGCTGCGGGTAGGCGTGGACCAGCCAGGCGCCGGCGAGCGTCGAGGCGACGAACAGCAGCGTCACCCAGGCGATGTAGGGTCGCAGCCAGCGCACGGTCTCGGGCAGCTCGTCGCGCAGCAGCCGGCGCAGCGCCTCCAGGGGCTGCAGCGCCGGGCGGTGGATCTCGGCGTGCAGGCGCGCGTAAGTGTCTTCGAGGAAGTCCCGCGCGCGGCTGCGCGGCGCGAGCCGCCGCGCCAGCGCGAGGTCGCGGGCGATGGCGCCGTAGGCCTCGAGCGCGCGCGCCGCCTCGTCGACGTCGGCGGCGCGGCCGCGCTGCAGCCGGCCGGCGAG
>JADLDF010000151.1 GCA_020846815.1 Gammaproteobacteria bacterium
GAAGACGCTGTCGGCGATCGCGAATTCGTTCACCTACAACCTGGTCGTGCGCGCGGCCGACGTGACGCTGAAGGAGCGCAGGCCGCTGGTGCTGATGGTGCGCGAGACGCCGCTGCACAAGGGGCACCTCGAGCTGATGGCGCGCGCGGCCGACTGCGGCGCGACGATCCTGCCGCCGATGCCGGCCTTCTATCACCGACCCGAATCGATCATGGACATCGTCCACCAGAGCATCGGCAAGGCGCTCGACCAGGTCGGTATCGAGCACCGGCTGTTCCGGCGGTGGAGCGGGCACGGCCGGGGCGCGGTCGGGCGGCCCGACGGCGAAGGCGCGACCAGCGAGTCGCCGGCCGGGGAGCAGGCCGAGAGCGAGCGGACCGTGAGCGAGCGGACCGTGAGCGAGCGGACCGTGAGCGAACGCGCCGTGCCACGCGAGGCGCTGCGCGTCGCGGCGCGCTGACACCCCTCTGGCGCCCTTCAGGCGCCCGCCATTCGGCGCGAGGGCGATCGACGCGCGAGCAGGCCCTGGAATGGCCGCCGGAGCACACTCTGGAGGCCCGCCATGTCGGATCGGCACTTCGCACATTGGCCACGAGGTCTGCCGAGGCACCTGACGATCCCGGCGACCTGTGCGTGATGCCGTACACCTCGGGCACCACTGGCCGTCCGAAGGGCTGCATGCACACGCATCGCAGCGTGATGTACAACGTGGTGGCCGGCCAGCAGTGGTTCGGCATCACGCAGGACGCGACCGCGCTGGCGGTGCTGCCGTTCTTCCACGTCACCGGCATGCAGGGGAGCATGAACGGGCCGCTCTACACCGGCGGCACGGTGGTGTTGCTGCCGCGCCGGGATCGGGTCGTGGCCGCGCAACTGATCGAACGCTACCGCGTCACCAGCTGGACGGCGATTCCGACGGTGGTCATCGACCTGCTCGCGAACCCGTCGCTCGATCCGCGCGCGCTGGCGAGCCTCCAGCGGATGAGCGGCGGCGGCGCGGCTGACCGACGTCCGCGTCGTGTCATTCCCGAGGCGGCTGCGTGGGACTCCCACGCCACGCCCGCCGACCGTTCGGCGGGGCAGCGGGCCGCTTCGTCCGCTCCCGGATCGTCATGCGCACGCACGCGCGGCGATAGTCATCGCACAAGGAGCACGACGGCGCTGCAGGGGGGTGGAGATGAGCGCGCATCATGGCGATACGCTCGCCTTTCGAGACAAGCGGTTCCTGCTGGTCGAGCAGCCGCTGGAGGCCTACTTCGGGCTGATCGGGCAGCGTCCGCGCCTGCACGGCAGCGGCTGCCCGGACAGTCGCGGCTACGCCGCGAGCTGGGAGATCGACGACGGCTGGTTGTACCTGGTCGGGTTGGCCGGCCAGTGGGCCGACCACTCGCCGGTCACCTTGCACAACCTCTTCCCGTTCGCCGGCGAGCGCGTCTTCGCCACCTGGTTCAGCGGCACCGTGCACGGATTTCGCCAGGACGACGGTGACGAAGGCTGCATCGGCGCCGCGCCGCGCCGGTATCCCGACCTCGTGCTGACGATCGTCCAGGGGAGGGTGTCCAGCTCGAGCCTCGTGCACCGCGGAGCGCCCGGCGGCGCCGAGGCCCATGGCGACGCGGCATCCGCTTCCGGGCGCGAGGTGCTGGCCAGCGCCGCGGACGGATCGAGCCTCCTGATCTGAGCCCGGGCTTGGGGCGGCTTCAGCGGCACCTGGCCAGGACGTCCTCGGGGATCGGCACCGCGTGGATGCGCGCGCGGTCACCCGCGTCGCGCACGCAGAAGGCCCGCGTTTCCCGGCTCTCGCAGATCAGGTCGTCGCCGCGATGGATCGTGTGCCTCTGGACGAACACCTTCGGCCGCCATTCGTCGATCCCGGTGCGGATCTCCAGCGTCTCGCCGTAGGTGGCGCTGCGGAAGAAGCGGGTGTGGTGCTCCAGCATCGGCGTTCCGATGATGCCGTTGATGCGCTCGAGTTCGTGCCACGGCGGCACGCCGAAGCTCATGAAGAAATGCAGCGACGCGGCATCCATCCAGCGGTGGTAGCGCGGAAAGAAGACGATCCCGGCGGGGTCGCAGTCGCCGAAGCGGACCTCGACCTTCATCGTCGTGGACTTGCTCATGCGAACGTCCTGATCCGAAGCGAGGCTTCCATGATAGTCGGTTCGCCGGCCCGCCCGGCGGGCCGGTTCAGGAGGCCTCGAGCAACTTCAGGCGCTGGACCTTGCCGGAGGGGCCCCGGGGAAGCTCGTCGACGAAGCGGATCTCCTTGGGCGTCTTGTAGCGACCCAGGTGCGTCGCGCAGAACGTGCGCAGTTCCTCGCGCAGCGATTCTTCGTCGCCCGGGCCGGCGGTTCGCCGGTCTTCCCGGACGATGACGCAGGCGAGGATCTCCTGTCCGTAGTGCCGGTCGGGCACGCCGACGGCGGCGGCGTCGACGACCGCCGGATGGCGCAGCAGCACCTCGTCGATCTCGCGCGGCGCGATGTTCTCGCCGCCCTTGATGATCAGTTCCTTGATCCGCCCGGTCACGTAGAAGAAGCCGTCGGCGTCGCGCCGGCCGAGGTCGCCGGTGCGCAGCCACCCGTCGAGGAACGCCGAGCGCGTGGCGTCCGGATTGCGGTAGTAGCCGCAGGTGACCTGCGGCCCGCGGATCAGGATCTCGCCGGTCTCGCCGTCGGGAAGCGGCTTGCCGTTCGCGTCGACGATGCGCGCCTCGCATCCCGACGGGTGGCCGACCGAACCCACGCGGCGCGCGGCCGCATCGATCGGGTTGCTGAACGCGGGTGCGACCGTCTCGGTCAGGCCCATCGTCTCGATGATCCCGATACCGAACTTCGCCTCGAACGCCCGGTGGTGCTCGGGCGGCAGCGCGGCCGAGGCCGATCGGCAGAAGCGGATGCCGGCAAGCTGCTCGCGGGGCGGCGCCTCGCCTTCGAGCAGGTAGCTGATGATCGTCGGCACGACGTTGATCCAGGTGCAGCGGTTCGCCGCGACCATCGGCCAGAACCGCGCCGCAGAAAAACGCGGCGTGATCGCGAGGCTGCCGCCGTGCGCGAGCGGCGCGAGCATCGTCACCGCGAAGGCGTTGATGTGGTAGAGCGGCAGCACGGCGGCCACGCGGTCTTCGCGGCCCAGACGGTGCTCGCGGCTGATCGAATGGGCATTGGCGGCGAGATTGGCGTGCGTGAGCATCACGCCCTTCGGCTTGCCGGTCGTACCCGAGGTGTACATCAGCAGCGCGAGATCGCCGCGCGAGACCGTGGCCGGCCGAGCCGCAGCAGTGCGTTCGTCGGCGCCGGCCTCCGGCTCCCCGGGCACCGTGTCGGCATCGGCCTCGACCTCGACGATCTCCGGCGCCGGCTCGCTGCCGGCCATCGTCTCGCGCAGGCGCTGCGCCCATTCGGCCGACGCGAAGATCAGCCGGCACCCGGCATGCTCGAGGACGTAGCGCATCTGCTCGGGCTGCGA
>JADLDF010000152.1 GCA_020846815.1 Gammaproteobacteria bacterium
CCGAAAGGCGCCTCCACGGTCGTGGTCATCGAGACGACGTCGCCGTGTGCGTCGACGACGACGAAGTGGCTGGTGCCCCGCTCCGGCCCGGTCGCATCGGCGCCCCGCCGTGCCGCGCCGGGCGGCGTGCCTGCGCTGACGCGGGCCATCGCACGGGTGTCGTCGATCAGCGCGGCGCGCCCGGCGAGATAGCCGCGATCGAGCAGTCCCGCGATCGGCACCTGCACGAAGCGCTCGTCGGCGACGTAGAGATCGCGGTCGGCATAGGCCAGCCGCTGCGCCTCGATGAAGCGGTGCCAGCCGAGCGCCGTGCCGGGGCCGCTCGCCGCCATGTCGAAGTGCTCGAGGATGCCGAGGATCGAGAGCACGGCGATGCCGCCCGAGGACGGCGGGCGCATGCCGCAGACGAGATAGACGCGGTAGCCGCGGCAGACCGGCTCGAGGCGCTGCGGACGATAGTCGCGCAGGTCTTCGAGACTGAGCGAGCCGGGCAGCGGCGCGCGTGCCGCGGCGGCGACGATCGCCTGTGCGACGGGCCCCTCGTAGAAGCCGCGCTCGCCCTGCGCCGCGATGCGCCGCAGCGTCGCCGCATAGTCGGGATTGCGCAGGATCTCGCCGGGCCGCAGCGGCGTGCGGCCATCGCGCGTGAGGTAGCGCGCGGCGTCGGGCGCGAGCCGGCCGCCGCCGAAGCCGATCAGCGTGCTGAGGCGCGGCGAGACCGCGAAGCCGGCCTCGGCGTGCTCGATCGCCGGCTCCCAGGCGCGCGCCCAGGGCAGCCGCCCCTGCTCGCGATGCGCGAGCGCCAGCATCGCGACGATGCCGGGCACGCCGATCGAGCGACCGCTGCGTATCGCCTCGAAGAAGCCCAGCGGCGCGCCATCCTCGCCCAGGAACATCGTCGCCGACGCGCCGCGCGGCGCGACCTCGCGCCCGTCATAGGCGATCACGTCGCCGCTGGCGGCGTCGTAGTACAGCATGAAGGCACCGCCACCGAGCCCCGAGCTCTGCGGCTCCACGAGGCCGAGCACGGCCTGCACCGCGATCGCGGCATCGACGGCCGAACCGCCGGCCTGCAGCACGTGCAGCCCGGCATCGACCGCGAGCGGGTTGGCGGCCGCGACCATCGCGCCGGCCCGCCAGTCGCGCGCCGGCGCCGCTTCGGGAGCCGCGCCGGCATCGACCGCCGTATCGCGCGGCACCGGACCCGACGCAGGCACTGTCGCAGGCGCAGGCAGAGTCGCGGGTGCAGGTGCAGGTGCGGGCACGGTCGCGGGCACAGGCACAGGCACAGGCACAGGCACAGGCAGCGATCGTGTCGCGCCTGCAGCATCCGCCGTCGCATCCTTCGCCGGTGGCGCGCTGCCGACGCCGGTCGCGGCGCAGCCCGCGACCACGACGGTCATTGCAGCCAGGTACAGCGCCGCAAGACCCGGCGCGAAACGCGCACACCGCCGCGGCGCGCCGCCGCGAGGATGGAGACGCCTCACGGCAGCGGCGAGACGCCGAACAGCGCCTCGTGCAGCAGCGCGACGAACGCGACGTAGAGCAGCAGCCCGAGCCCCGCGGCCAGCCAGTCGTTGCGATCGGCCGGCGGCGCCCCGGGCAGCGGTCGCGCCACACGCCGCTTCAGCGAAATGCGGTCGGCGACCGCCCAGGCAAGCAGCCCGCCGAACAGCACGAGGTCGGCCAGCATGCCGTTGGCGAGCAGGTGGGCGAACGCCCAGAGCTTGGTCGCGACCAGGGTCGGATGCTTCGCCGCGCGGCTGATCCGCCCCGGCAGATAGGTCGAGAGCAGCAGCGGGAACACCGGCAGCATCAGCAGCAGCGCCAGGTGCCGCGTCCACACCGGCGGCACCCAGAGCGGCACCGGGGCCTGGCGCGCCGCTGCATAGCCGAGCACGAGCAGCACCAGGCCGGCGAGCGCGACGATCGCATAGACACCCTTCCAGGCCTTCTCGCCGAGGCGCGCGGCGACGCGGTCGCGCCAGGCGGGCGCGACGATCGACACCGAGTGCGCGCCGAGGAACAGCAGCAGGCCGACGATCAGCAGCGTCATAGCGGCCCCCTCACCACGGCTGGAGCTCGCCGCCGTAGCGGATGAAGCTGCCGGAGCGCTCCGGCGTGAGCTCGTCGATGACCTTGCGCATGCCGCCGACGCTGACCCCGATGTCGACCATGCCCGGTATGCTGATGCCGCGCGCCGCATAACCCTGGGTGTCCACCTGGCCCGGCGAGAGGCAGGCGACGATCATGCCGCGCGGCTTCAGGTCCTGGGCGAGCGACACCATGATCATGTTGAGCGCGGCCTTGCTCGCCTTGTACCAGTAGCCGCCGGGCATGCCCCCGCCTTTGGCACCGAAAGAGCCGGCGAGCGAGGACACGGCGAGGATCTTTTTCTGCCGCCCGGCCTCGACGTTGCCGACCAGCGCCTCGATGACGCGGATCGGGCCGTGCGCGTTGAGCTCCATGAGATAGCCGAAGCGATCGTGCGCGAGCGCGCCGAAGGACTGGCCGCGGAACTGGTCGGTGTCGCCGGCATTGCTGAGCAGCACGTCGATCGGCACGCCGGCGAGCCGCTGCTGCAGCGCGGCGACGCTGGCCGCGTCGACGACGTCGAGCTGCTCGAGCCGCAGGTTGCGGTGCTTCGCGGCGAGCTCGACCAGGCCCTTCGACTCCTGCGGGCGGCGCGCGGTGGCGATGACGGTCCAGCCGGCCTCGGCGTACTGGCGCACGAACTCGAAGCCGATGCCGCGGCTCGCACCGGTGACCAGCACCGTGCCGGGAGTGGCCGCAGCGGCCGCGGCCGCGGGCGGCGACTGCGCGGCCGGTGATGCGGCGGCGGCGAGCGCGAATGCGAACGCAAACGCGGCTGCGAGCATCGGGGCGAGACGCGCGCGGCGCGATGAGGGCATGGTCGACTCCTGGGGCATTCAGCCCAGTGAAAGGTGGACCGAGGGCAGCGCGAGGCCCGGATTCTCGACCCAGCCGCGGACCCGCGCCGCGACCAGATGGTGCGCGACGCCAGAATACAGCGGGATCACCGGGTAGTCGCGCAGCAGGCGCTGTTCGGCCGCGAGGTAGTGCGCGGCACGTGCCGCCGGCTCGAGCTGGCGTTCCGCGAGATCGATCAGCCGGTCGACCTCGGGATCGGCATAGCCCATGTAGTTCAGGAACGAATCGCTGCGGAAGCGGCCGATGAAACTGGTCGCGCTCTGCACGACCGAAAAGGGCTCGTAGTCCATGAGATCGAAGTCGCGCTGCGACAGCGCGACGTTGTAGGCACGGGACTCGAGCCCGCGCGCGTCGACGGCGACGCCGAGCGGCGACCACATCGCGCCGAGCGCGAGGAAGTGGCGCTGCGACAGCGGATTGGCCGAAAAGATCGCCACCAGCCGTACCGGCCGCGCTCGCTCGATGCCGGCCCGGGCCAGCAGCTCGCGCGCGGCCGCGAGACGCCGCGGCATGGGCCAGGCGGCGTGCGCGGGCGAGGCGCGCCGCGGATAGTCGGCGACCGCTTCGGGCACGAGGCTCTCGCTCGATCGCTCGCCGCGCGCACGCACCTTGTCGACCAGGGCCTCGCGGTCGACCGCGAGCGCGAGCGCCACGCGCACGCGCGGATCGCGCAGCACGCCGCGCCGCGTGTTGAGCCCCACCCAGCCACCGCCGTAGAACGGCACCGAGTGCAGCCGGCCCGGCAGCGTGCGGCGCGCGATCGAGAGCTGCGAACCCTCGCTGAGCTGCGCGACGTCGAGCCCGCCGGCGCGGAACAGCCGCAGGCGCGTCGCATCGTCGATGCCCATGACCCATTCCAGCCGCGACGGCGCACCCGGGAACTGCGCGGCGGCATGGAAAGCCGCATTGCGCTCGAGCACGAGGGCGCCGTTCTGCGCCCAGCTGCGCGGCAGGTAGGCACCGTTGACGACGATCGCGGGCGGCTTCGCCCAGTCGCGGCCGAAGCGCGTCACGACATGCATCGGCACGACATAGGCGACCGCGACGAGCTTCAGCAGGTCCGTGTCGGGGTGTTCGAGCTCGATGACGACGCGGTCGGCTGCGGCTGCGGTCACGCCGAGCGCGCCCGTCTCGCCGCGACCGCTGCGCAGCGCACGTGCGCCGCGGATCGCGTCGTAGCGATAGCCGAGCAGCGCACCGGTCGCCGGCGTCAGTAGGCGCCGGAACGAGCCGACGAAGTCGGCGGCGGTCAGCGCCTGCCCGTCCGACCAGCGCAGCCCGGGATGCAGCCGGAACTCGTAGCGCAGCCCGTCCGCCGACACCGACCAGCGCTGCGCGCAACCGGGCACGATCGCGCCCCGTGCGTCGACGGCGGTCAGCCCGACAAACAGATCGGCGGCGATCTCCATGTCCGCCGCCGAGATCGGCCGGTGCGGATCGAGGCTCGTGAGGTTGCCGCTGCGCGCGCGCCGCAGCATGTCGCCGCCGGCCCCGCGCGCGCCGCGCGGCTCCGCGCCCTCCTCACGCGCCGGTGCACCGGGCGCAGCGAGCGCCGCGGCCAGCCGGTTCGAGGCGCCGGCCGCCAGCGCCGCCAGCGAGGTCGCGAGCAAACGTCTGCGCACTCGGGACTGCATGGTCCGCAGACTAGCCGATCGCACCCCCCGGCGGCGGTGCGGCATCCGGCGCAGCCGCCGCGTTCGCTCGCGCACGGGCGCGCCGCAACAGCAGCGCACCGACGGCGGTCCGCACCGCGGAGACGACGAAAGGCGCAGCCGCGCCGACGTTGAAATAGATCGGTCCCGAGACGGCCGGACCGATGATGCGACCGGCGCTGCTCGCAGCGTTGAACAGGCCCATCACCGCGCCGCGGTTGTTCGCGTCCGCCTCGAACGAGACCAGGCTGGTCACGGCGGGCAGGAACAGGCCGTTCGCGAGACCGAAGACCAGGATGCCGAACCAGACC
>JADLDF010000153.1 GCA_020846815.1 Gammaproteobacteria bacterium
CGCCGCTCTGGGCGATGGAGCAGGCGCTCGATTCCGGCGCCTGCGCGCTGGTGCTCGCCTGGGTGCGCCGCGCGCAGCCGCGCAGCCTGCGGCGGCTGCAGCTCGCGGCTGGCCGCGGCCGCACGCCCGGCTTCCTGTTCCGCGCGCTGGGCAGCGCGCGCGAGGCTTCGCCCGCCGAGCTGCGGCTGCTCTGCGAGCCCGGCGAGGGCGGAGCGACGCTGCGGCTGCTGAAGAGCCGCGGCGGCACGCGCGCGCCGATCGGCCTGCGCTGGAGCGAGCTCGATGGCGCGGCGTGAGCGGGCCGCCTCCGGCCGGCGCGCCTTCGCCGCGCACGGCGCCGCGGCCTCTGCTGCGCGGCGCCACCACGCGCCCCTCGCGCCCACGCCCGCAGCGTCGCCGGTCTCGCCCGCCGCCGCCCCGCCGCCGCAGCTCGTCCAGGGCGAGCTCGGGCTCGCGGCGTCGCCGGCCGAGCTCTGGGTCGCGCTGCACCTGCCGGCGCTGATCCTCGAGGCGGTCGCTGCGCCGGGCCGCTTCACGGCTGCGACGAGCATGGCTTCGACCACGACGGATGCCGCCGTGGCTGCGGTGGATGTGGCTGCGGTGCGCGCCGGTTCTGCTGCAGCGAGCACCCTCGTGGCTGCGGCGCACACCACCGCAGGCACCGGCCGGCCGTTCGCGGTCTTCGAGGGCGAAGCCGGGCAGCCACGCCTGGTCGCGGTCGATGCGACGGCGCGTGCGCGCGGCGTCGTCCCGGGCCTGTCGCTCGCGGCGGCGCTCGCGCTGGAGCCTGCGCTCGAGATGCGCGCGCGCGATCCGCGGCGCGAGCGGGCCTGTCTCCTGCGCGTCGCCGCTGCCGCCTGCGCCTTCACGCCGCGCGTCAGCCTCGAGCCGCCCGATGGCGTGCTGCTCGAAGTGCGCGGCAGCCTCGGCCTGTTCGGCGGCGCCGCCGCGCTCTGCGAGGCGGTCGTGCTCGCCTGTGCGCGGCTCGGCGTCACCGTGCAGC
Source organism: Gammaproteobacteria bacterium (assembly GCA_020846815.1). The sequence goes on from JADLDF010000153.1 coordinate 1,004, forward strand.
CCGCGCTCGCGCCGACGCCGCTCGCGGCATTGTTGCTGGCGCGCGCCGGCCGTGGCCTCGTCGTCACCGGGTCGGAGCGGCTGACGGGCGCGCTCGCGCCATTGCCGCTCGCGGTGCTGCGCTGGCCGCAGGTTTCGCTGGAGCGTCTCGCGTCGATGGGCGTGCGCACGCTCGGCGAAGTGCAGCGTCTGCCGCGTACGGGTTTCGCGCGCCGCTTCGGCCGTGCCGCGCTCGAGGATCTCGACCGGCTCGCCGGGCGGCGTGCCGATCCGCGCCCGCCGTACCGGCCGCTCGCGACATTCCGCGGGCGCTGCGAGCCGGCCTGCGAACTCGAGCAGCACGACGCGATCCTGCGCCATCTCGAGCCGCTGCTCGCCGACCTCGAGCGCTTCCTGCGCTCGCGCCAGGCGGCCGTGCTGCAGCTGCGGCTGGCGCTGCGCCATCGGCCCGATCCATTCGACGGCAGGCCGCGCACGACGCCGCTCGTGCTGCGGCTCGCGGCGCCGGAGTTCGCGGCGGCGCGTTTCCTGCCGCTGCTCGGCGAATACCTGGCGCGGCTCGCGCTGCCGGCGCCGGTGATCGCGATCGTGCTGCGCAGCGGCGAGCTGCAGCCCTGCGCCGTGCACAGCGCATCGCTGTGGCAGCCCGGTGAGCACGGCGGCGGAGCGGAGCACGAGTCCCCCGCGCTGATCGAGCGCCTGCGCGCGCGGCTCGGCCCCGAGGCGGTCTACGGGCTGCGCCTCGTCGACGAGCACCGGCCCGAGCGCGCCTGGCACGTGGCCGAGCCGCGCATCGAGGCTGCCGGGATCGCTGTGCACGCCGGCCATGGCCGCTGCCACCGGCCGCTGTGGCTGCTGCCGGCGCCGCAGCCGCTCGCGCAGGGGTCGCAGGCGCTGCGGCTGCTCGATGGTCCGGAGCGCATCGAGAGCGGCTGGTGGGATGGCGGTGACGTCGCGCGCGACTACTACACCGCGCGCGATGCCGGTGGCGCACTGCTCTGGGTGTTCCGCGAGCGCCGGCCGCCGCATGGCTGGTTCCTGCACGGGCTGTTCGGATGAAACCGGCACCCCGCTATGCGGAGCTGCACTGCCTGAGCTACTTCACCTTCCTGCGCGGCGCCTCGAGTCCCGTCGAGCTCGTCACGCGCGCGCTCGAGCTCGGCTACGACGCGCTCGCGATCACCGACGAATGCTCGGTCGCCGGCGTCGTGCGTGCGCATGCCGCGCTCGAGGAGGCGCGCGCCGCGTGGCGCGAGGCCGCGGCTCATGGCGGCGGGCCGGGCCGAGCCGACGTGCCTGGCGGAGCCGATGGACCTGACGGAGCCGTCGGGTCTGGCGGAACCGCTGGACCTGACGAAGCCGGCGGGCCCGACCCGTCCGGCGGGCCGGCGCTGCGGCTGATCATCGGCACCGAGCTCCGGCTCGAGTGCGGGCTGCATCTGGTCGCGCTTGCCGCCGACCGGCACGGCTACGGGCAGCTCTGCCGGCTGATCACCCGCGGCCGTCGTGCCGCGCCGAAAGGTGAATACCGGCTGGCACGAGCGGACGTCGACGCGCTGCTCGAGCCGGGCCACTGCCTGCTGCTCTGGGTGCCGCGCTACACGCCGCGCCGCGGGCTCGAGGCCGGTGCGGCGGCGAGTGCACGCTGGCTCGCGACTCGCTGGGCGGGCTCGGCCTGGCTCGCGGTCGAGCTGCTGCGCGACGGCGCCGAGCGGCGCCAGCTCGCGGCGCTGCAGGCGCTGGCGCAGGAGCACGGGCTGCCGCTGGTCGCCGCCGGCGACGTGCACATGCACCTGCGCGCGCGCCGTGCGCTGCAGGATGCGCTGACCGCGATCCGCGTCGGCC
>JADLDF010000154.1 GCA_020846815.1 Gammaproteobacteria bacterium
GCGCGGGCGAGCCTCTGCTGATGCTCATGCTCGGCGACCACCAGCCGCCGGCCGCGGTCAGCGGCGAGGGCGCGAGCCACGACGTGCCGGTGCACGTCATCGCCGACCGGCCCGAAGTGCTCGAGGCGCTGTGCGCGCTGGGGTTCCTGCCGGGGCTCGATCCGGCGGGGGCGCCGATCGGGCCCATGCACGAGCTGGGACCGCTGCTGGTCGCGGCACTCGCTGCCGTGCCGCGGTCGCCGCCGCCGGCGATGCATGCAGCACGAAGCGATGGCGGCCCGCAAGGACTTGCGGTCGCCCCGGTGACGCTGCCAAATTGAGCGCCACTCCCCTCAAACATCGCCCACGGAAGCCGCCCGCATGCCCGCCAACGTCCATACCGAAGTCCTGCGCTACCGCGCCGGGGGTGTCGAGCTCGCCAGCTACCTCGCGGTCGACACCAGCACGAACGGGCGCCGGCCCGCGCTCGCCGTGTTCCCGGAATGGTGGGGTCTGAACGACTACCTGCGCCGCCGCGCGCGCGAGCTCGCGCAGCTCGGCGTGGCCGCGCTCGCGGTCGACGTCTATGGCGACGGCCGCCAGGCCGCGGACGCGACCGAGGCCGGCACGCTGATGAACGGCCTGTTCGCCGACATGGCCGCGACCGGCGAGCGCATCCAGGCGGCGATCGAGCAGCTCGCGAAGCACCCGCTGGTCGACCCGACCCGCATCGGCGCCATGGGCTACTGCCTGGGCGGCGCGCTGGCGCTGCATGCCGCGCGCCTCGGTCTCGACCTGCGCGGCGTAGTCAGCTTCCACGGCTCGCTCGGCCGCACGCATGCGGCCAAACCGGGCGGGTTCAAGCCCGAGGTGCTGATCTGCCACGGCGAGGCCGACGCGCTGGTGCCGACGGCGGACCAGCAGAGCTTCCATGCGGAAATGGCCGAGCTCGGCGTGAAGTACCAGTTCAATTCCTATCCGGGCGCCAAGCACGGCTTCACCAACCCGGAGGCGACCGAAAAGGGCCGCAAGTACAACCTGCCGCTGGCCTACGACGAAAAGACCGATCGCCAGTCCTGGGAGGACATGAAGGCGTTCTGGCAGCGCGTGTTCCGCTGACGCATCCTGCGGCGGCGCAGCCTCGTCGCGCCGCCCGTCTCCTGCGCCCGCCGCCGCTATTGCTTCAGCGCGCCTGCACCGGGCGCGCCCCGTCGATCCGGAAGCGCACGCGCCCGACCAGCTCGGGTGCGACCTGGCCGACGCCGGCTTCCACGGCGATCCGCTCGCCCGGCTGCAGCGCACGGCCGATGCGCACCGGCGGGCCCTGCTGCACGATCGAGCCGTTGGCATCGAGCAGCACGGCCGACAGCGCCAGGCCCTCCAGCGCCACGGGCGCGCGGTTCTCGACGACCGCGACCAGCGTGCCGCGCGCATCGAGCTGCGGCGCGCTCGCGACGTAGTTGCCGGGATTGCGCTGCACGTCGATGCTCGCGTACTCGATGGCTGCGGCCTTGCCGAGCTCGCTCTGCGAGCCGGCCGCGCCCTTGTAGAGCTCGAGCGCGCGCTCGACGTTGCCCGACTCCTTGGCGATGTTGCCGAGATAATAGAGCGCCGGCGCGGTCGGCAGCAGCTTGGCGCTGCGCTCCAGGCGCTGCGCCGCTTCGCTGCGGTTGCCGAGCCGGTAGTACGCGGTGCCGCTGCCGAGCCAGGCCGCGAAATAGTCGTCGTCGAGCTTCAGCGCGCGCTCGTAATGCGGCAGCGCCGCCTGCGGCTGCTGGTCGGCGAGCTCGAGATCGCCGCGCAGCAGCGCGAAGCGCGCTTCGTTCGGCACCTGTTTCTCCGCTTCGGCGGCCAGTGCCTTCGCGCCCTTGAGATCCTTCTTGCGCGCCAGTGCCACGGCCTCGTCGGCCTTGTCGTAGGCGGGAGCGATCTTGCGCAGCGGCGCGAGCCGCGTGGCATAGCGCTCCTTGCCGAGATCACCGCCGGGCGTGCCGAGCTCGGCCAGGCGGGCGCGGTTGTTGGCGACGCGCTCCTCCGAGGGCGGGTGCGAAGCGAACAGCCCCTCGAGCCAGCCGCCGCGGCCGCTGCCGCCGCCGCTCTTCTGCGCGAGCGCGACGAATTTCTCCTGCAGCGTGACCGCCGCGGACGGGTCGTAGCCGGCGCGGCGCATGTACTCCATGCCGTAATGGTCGCTCTCGCGCTCCGCATCGCGGCCGTAGCGCGTGTTGATGAGCTGCGCGCCGACGCCGGCGCCGGCGGCGAGCAGGCCGCCGAGGTTCTGGTCCATGTCGGACATGGCGACGCCGACCTGCGCGGCGACCATGCCGACCTGCAGCAGCGTGCCGCGCTCCTGCGCCTTGGCGCCGTGGCGCGCCGCGGCGTGCACGATCTCGTGACCGAGCACGGCGGCGAGCTCGGCCTCGTTCTCGAGCGCGGTCAGCAGGCCGCGGTTGACCGCGATCTTGCCGCCGGGCAGCGCCCAGGCGTTCGGCACCGAGCTGTTGAGCACCGTGAACTCGTAGGGCAGGGGCCGGTCGGACACGGCCGCGAGCTTCTGTCCGACTTCACTGACGTAGGCCGTGAGGTCGGGAATCGTCTCGTAGTCGCCACCCTCGCTCTGGCGCGTGGGCGCGTACTGGTTCGCGCCGATCTGCAGCTCCGCGGCCTCGGAGACGAACTGGATCTCCTTCTTGCCCGTGACGGGATTGACGCCGCAGGCGGTGAGGCCCAGCGCCAGCGCGAGCGCGGCGAGGAGGCGTGCCGCGCGGCTGGCCCACGGCCGCGGCGTGCGCAGCGACGCACCATGCCGGGCAGGAAGCAATACTGCGGGGATCATGGCCCGCGGCGCGCGCGGCGACGCACAGACGTCGGCGGACGATGCGCCGATCGTAGCGGCGGTGGAACGCGGGCCGCGCGGCGCGGCGAACGGCGGGGATGAAAGGATGGCGGCGAATGGCTGGCGCGAGCGGTCCATGGCAAACCTCCGGCCGGCATCGATCCGCAGCGGATCTTGCGGCGCGCCCACCATGATAACTTGCGTGGCGACGCCGTGTCGGCGCGTCGATCCACCTGAGTGAGCTCGCGCGCCCGCCGTCGGTCCGGCACCGCACAGAGGAGAGAGTCGAGACGATGGAACCGCGTTCGGATGCCCTGGTGATCTTCGGCGTGACCGGCGATCTCGCATTCCGCAAGATCTTCCCCGCCCTGCAGAACATGGTCCGCCGCGGCGTGCTCGACGTGCCGGTGATCGGCGTGGCGCGCGAAGGCTCGGTCCAGAGCCTGCGCGAGCGCATCGCCGAGAGCCTCGAGGCGCATGGCGGCGGCGCCGACCCGCAGGTGCTGGCGAAGCTCGGCGCGCTGCTGCACCACGTCGAGGGCGACTACCGCGATCCGGCGACCTTCGCCGCGCTGCGCCGCGAGCTCGGCGCGGCCGCGCATCCGCTGCACTATCTCGCCGTGCCGCCGAGCCTGTTCGCGACCGTCGTGCAGGGCCTCGGCGCCGCGGGCTGCGCCAGCGGCGCGCGGGTCATCGTCGAGAAGCCGCTGGGCCGCGATCTCGCCTCCGCCCGCGCGCTGAACCACGCGCTCGGGCGCGTGTTCGACGAGCGCGCGCTGTTCCGCATCGACCATTTCCTCGGCAAGGAGGCCGTGCAGAACCTGCTGTACTTCCGCTTCGCGAACGCCTTCCTCGAACCGGTCTGGAACCGCGACCACGTCGAGAGCGTGCAGATCACCATGGCCGAATCCTTCGGTGTCGAGGGGCGCGGCAAGCTCTACGAGGAGCTCGGCGCGGTGCGCGACGTGGTGCAGAACCACCTGCTGCAGGTGGTCTCGATCCTGACCATGGAGCCGCCGTCGGGGCTCGGCAGCGATCCGCAGCGCGACGAGAAGGCGAAGGTGCTGCGCTCGATCGCGCCGCTGTCGCGCAGCGACATCGTCCGCGGGCAGTACGCGGGCTATCGCGCCGAGCCGGGCGTCGACCCGCACTCGGACGTCGAGACCTACATCGCGCTGAAGCTCGCGATCGACTCCTGGCGCTGGGCCGACGTGCCGTTCTTCATCCGCGCCGGCAAGGCGATGGCGGTCACCGGCACCGAGGTGCTCGCGACCTTCCGCCGCCCGCCGCAGCGGCTGTTCGACGAGCCGGCGCCGCCGCACACCAACTACCTGCGTTTCCGGCTGGGGCCGGATCGCATTTCCATCGGTCTCGGCGCGCGCGCCAAGGCGCCC
>JADLDF010000155.1 GCA_020846815.1 Gammaproteobacteria bacterium
GGCCGTTGAGCTCGGCGCTGACGGTGACGTTGCGCTCGCGGTCCAGCCGGTCGATGCGCGCCGGCCCGCTGCCCTCGCTGATCTGCGCGACCGCGGACAAGGGCACCGGCCCCTGGGCGCCGGGCACGCGCAGCAGGCTCAGCACCGTCGCATCGTTCAGCGAGGCATCGGCGAGCTGTACGCGGATCGGCACCTGGCGCTCCGCGAGGTTCAGCCGCGCGAGCCGCTGACGGAAGTCGCCGCTGGTCGCGATCCGCGCCGCTTCCGCGATGTCCACGGTGGACACGCCGAGGTCGGCCGCCTTGGCCGGATCGGGCCGGATCAGGATCTCGGGCCGCAGCAGTGCGGCCGAGGTCGTGACGCTGCCTAGGCCCGGCAGGGCCCGCATCGACGCGGCGAGCTCGCGCGACACGGTGCCGAGCAGCTCGGAGTCGCGGCCCGAGACCACGAGCTCCAGGCGGTCGCCGGGACCACCGGCCTGGAAGCTGACACGCACCCCCGGCATGTCGCGCAGCCGGTTGCGGATCTCGTCCTCGATCTGCGGCGTGCTGCGCTTGCGATCGGCGCGGAACTGCAGCGACAACGAAGCCTTGCGCAGCTCCGGGAACGACACCGCGCCACCGCTGCCGTGGCCGCCGGCGGTGCCTCCACCGACGGTCGTGAACACGTGTTCGATCTCTGCGACCGTGCGCAGCCGCTGGCGCGCCTCGCGCGCCAGGGCGAGCGTGTCGTCGAGCCGGGCGCCGGGCGGCAGCTCGAGCTGCAGCTGTGCGCGCGACGGATCGGAGGGCGGCAGGAAGGTCGTCGGGATCAGCGGCACCAGTGCCAGCGACGCGACGAAAGTCAGCATCGCGAGCCCGAGCGTGCGGCGCCGATGCGTCAGCGCGAACTCGACCCAGCCGAGATAGCGGCGCATCAGCGGCGAGTCGCTGGACGAGCGCGGCTCGCCCTTCATGAAGTAGGCCGCGAGCATCGGCGTCAGCAGCCGCGCCACCAGCAGCGAGAACAGCACCGCCGCCGCGGCGGTCCAGCCGAACTCGCGGAAGAATTTACCCGTGACGCCCGGCATGAACGCGACCGGCACGAACACCGCCGCGAGCGTCGCCGAAGTCGCGATCACCGCGATGCCGATCTCGTCGGCGGCATCGATGGCCGCCTGCATCGGCGGCTTGCCCATGGCGCGATGCCGCGCGACGTTCTCGACTTCGACGATCGCGTCGTCGACCAGCACGCCGACGACCACGGCCAGCGCGAGCAGCGACAGCAGGTTCAGCGAAAAGCCGAGCAGGTGCATGAGGCCGAAGGTCGGCAGCACCGACAGCGGCAGCGCCAGCGCCGAGATCCAGGTCGCGCGCCAGTCGCGCAGGAACAACCAGACGACGAGCACGGCGAGCAGCGCCCCCTCGAGCAGCATCTGCATCGAGGACTGGTAGGAGCCGTTCGCGTCCTCGACCGTCGAGGACACCTCGATGAACTTCACGTGCGGATGCTGCACGCCGAGCTCGGCGATGCGCTCGCGCACCGCATGGCCGACGGCGACCTCGCTCGAGCCGCGGGTGCGCTGCACGCTGACGCCGATCACGGTGCGATCGTCGAGCAGCGCGGCCGACTTCGGCTCGGCGCCGCCGTCGGTGACCCGCGCCAGCGCCGAGAGCCGCACCGTGCGGCCATCCGCCAGATAGATCGGGTAGTTCTCGAGCTCAGCCGCGGTGCGCACGGTCGAGACCGTGCGCACCGACTGCTCGGCGCCGCCGGCGGTCGTGCGCCCGCCGGGGCGCTCGAGCTGCAGCCGCGCGAGCTGCTGCGACACCGCACCCGCGGTGACGCCGAAGGACTGCAGCGCCTCGGGGCGCAGCGCCACCAGCACCTCGCGGTCGACTCCTCCGGTCCGCGACACCTGGCCGACGCCCGAGACGCCGAACAGCGTCTTGGTGACGACGTCGTCGACGAACCACGACAGCTCGTCGGGCGCGAGGCGATCCGACTCGACCGAATAGGCGATCAGCGTGCCGCCGATGATGGTGAGGCGCTGGATCAGCGGCTCCTCGATGTCCTGCGGCAGGTCCGCGCGCACCTGTCCCACGGCGTCGCGGACCTCGTCCAGAGCCTCGTCGAGGCTGCGCCCCAGCTCGAACTCGATGCGTGTGACCGAAGAACCCTCGCTGACGGCCGAGACGATCTTGTCGACGCCGGCGAGCCCGGCGACCGCATCCTCGACGCGCCGCGTGACGTCGGTCTCGAGCTGCGACGGCGTGGCACCGGGCAGGTTCACCGTGATCTGGACCGTCGGCAGGGCGATGTCGGGCAAGGACGAGATCGGCAGCTGGCGGAAGCCCACCAGGCCGGCGATGCAGAGGATCGCGAAGATCAGGCCGGCGGCCAGCGGATGACGGATGCCCCAGAGCGACAGGTTCATCTCAGCCTTCCTGGACGACCTTGACGAGATCGCCGTCGCCGAGGAACCCTGCACCTCGCACCACGACCTGCTCCGTACCGGCGAGGCCGGAGCGGATCTCGATGACGTCGCCCTGCGCCGGGCCCACCTCGATACGTCGCTGGGCGACTTTCGAATCCTTGCCGAGCACGAACACGTACGGGAAGCCGTCGCGGAACACGATCGACTGGCGCGGCAGCACGGTCGCCTCGGCATCGCCGGTGCGTACGCGGCCTTCCGCGAACATGCCTGCGCGCAACGCGCCCGGATGCGGCAGGTCGGCGTAGACCAGCGCGGTGCGGGTCTTGCTGTCGAGCCCCGGCGAGACCGCGCGGATCCGCCCCTCGACGACTTCGCCGCCCGGCCCCGTGACCTGCACGGTCGCGCCCGGCGCGATCCGCACCAGGTCGCCTTCGGCGACCTCGGCGCGCCATTCGAGGCGGCCGCGGCGGATCAGGCGCAGCATCTCGGTGCCGACCTGCGCGATCTGCCCCGGCTGGAC
>JADLDF010000156.1 GCA_020846815.1 Gammaproteobacteria bacterium
GACATATTCCCCGGCGAACTCCGGGCGTTCGTTCAGGATCGCGGCCAGCGCCAGCGGATAGACGTTGATGCCGCGCAGCTTGACCATGTTGTCGCTGCGCCCGAGCACGCCGACGATGCGCCGCAGGGCGTAGCCGAGCGCCGAGCGACCGGGCTTCCAGGCCGACATGTCGTGGGTATTGAAGCGGATCAGCGGATAGACGTCGTCGCGGTACAGCGAGGTGACGACCATGTCGCCCGGCTGCGCGCCCTCGACGGGGCGGCCGCGATCCTCGTCGACGATCTCCAGGTACTGCGCATCTTCCATGACGTACATGCCGTCCTGGTCCGGGCCCTCGGCGGCGATCGGCCCGGTATCGGCGACGCCGTACCAGTCGCTGATCTGCGCACCGCCCCAGGCGCGCGACAGCGCGCTGCGCGACTCGCGGCCGACGTGGCCGAGGATCGCGCGCACCGGCAGGTCGCGCCCCGGTTCGAGGCCCATCTGACGCGCCGTCTCGGCGAGCTGACGGATGTAGTCGACGAAACCGACGATCACGGTCACCTTCAGGTCGCGCATCAGCTCGATCTGGGTCACCGAGCGCGTTTCCTTGCCGGTGCCGGCCGAGAGGAAGAGGTTGTTGGTGTAGTGCAGCGCGGCTTCGCGCACGAAGTGGCCGCCGTTGATCATGCCGTGGCCATAGACCGAGTGGATCACGTCGCCGGGGCGCAGGCCCTGCATGCGCCAGATGCGCGCCACCAGCAGCGCCTGGACTTCGCGTGCCTTGGGGCTGAACAGCACGACCTGCGGACGACCCGTAGTGCCGCTGGTCGTGTGGATCACGGTGACCGGGCGCTGTTCGGCCGGCCATCTGTCCCAGCCGTGGTAGTCGCCGTAAGGCGGATGCTCGGCCAAGCTCCGCATCATCTCGGCCTTGCCGAAGATCGGCAGCCGTTCGAGATCGTCGAGGCCGCGGACGTCGCCCGGCTCGAGGCCGGCACCGCGCCACAGCCGCTGATAGAACGGGATCTCCCAGGCACGCGCCACGCAGCGTCGGAACAGCAGGTCCTGGCGCGCGCGGATCTCGTCGGCCGAGAGCTTCGCGTACCGCTCCGTGAAGTCGGCACCCACCGGGAAATCACGCAGCATCTGCGCGTAGTCGAAAGACTCGTAGTAGTGCGGGAAGCTCATGAGAGGTCACGTCTCCGGATGGACGATCTGGTCGACGAGTTCGCGGACGTCGGACAGCAGCTCCAGCCGGTCGACCAGCGCGATCAGCGATTCGGCGCGCGCAGGCGGCAGCGGCCTGCGGCCGGAAGCGGCCGCCTCGCGGAACTTGGCGAGGTGCCGCTCGCGGCCGAGCGGCCGGGCCGGAGCGCCGAGCACGGCGGGCAGGTCGAGCGCGAGGCGCGCGCCGCTGCGCAGGTCGACCTCGACGCGCTGCGGCGCGAGCGCATTCGGCGACGGGTTCGCGTCGCGCTGCACGCGGGTGCGCGCGGCGAGGGCGTGGCGCGCCGGGTCACGCAGTGCCGCGGCGTCGAAATCCTCGACCGAAACCGTGCCGCGCAGCAGCGCCGTCGCGGCGACATAGGGCAGGCAGAGCCGGGCATAGGACGCCGCCATCTGCGAAAGTGGCGGTCGGTCGGCGAGCTGGATGACCAGCGGCGGCGCGAGCACCCGGATGGCCTCGATCTCGTCGACGGCGAAGCCGTGCGCGGCGCGCAGCGACAGCAGGCCATCGACGCCGCCGTGGGTCGCGCGACCGCTCGGAAACGGCTTGTGGGAGAGCTCGGCGATGCGGTGCACGCGCCCGAGCTCGGTGAACGGTGTCGGATCCCAGTCCGGGTCGATGAGTGCGAAATAGCCGTAGGGGCCTTCGAGGAACCGACCCGGGCCGACGATGCCACGCTGCGCCAGCTCGATCGCGACCAATGCGGCGCGGGTATTGAAGCCGATCTGCATCGGCAGCACCGGCGAGCCCTCGACGTGCGCCTGCATGGTGCCGCTGAGCTGGCTGTAGGCGAGGCCGAGCGCGCTGCGGGTCGTCGCCGCATCGAGGCGCAGCATCGCGGCGATGCCGGCCGTGGCGCCGAGCGCGCCGCACATCGCAGGCCGGAAGAAGCGCAAACCGTTGCGCGCCGCACTGCCGATCGTCGTCGCGACGTCGACCGCGACCGAGCAGCCGAGGATCAGGTCGCGGCCGCCGACGCCGCCGCGTGCCTCGGCCCAGGCCACCAGCGTCGCGAGCACCACGGCCATCGGGTGCACGACGGCCGGCTCGTGCATGCAATCCCATTCCTGGTCGTGGATCTGGTAGCCATTGACGAAGGCTGCGGTCGTCGCGGGCACGCGCTCGCCGCTGCCCCAGATGCGGCAGTCATCGCCGCGGCCCCAGGTGGCGGCCACGGCCTTGAGGTCCTCGACCAGGGGTACCCGGGTGCCCGAGAGCGCGACGCCGAGGCTGTCGAGGATGAAGGTACGGGCGGCCTCGAGCGCATGCGGTGGCAGCGTGTCGTAGCGCTGCGAGGTCACATGCGCGATCAGTGCGTCGGTGACGGCAGGCGTCGCGGCGATGGGCATGCGAGGTACCGGAATCCGTTTCGGCGGCCACCATGCTAGCAACGGTGGCGCGCGGCCGCGCCGGGCGGCTGGACCCGACCACCTAGCGGAGCGGAGAATCCAGTGTCGCGCATGCCGCGTGCCGATCGCTTGTCTGCGGCGGCATGAAGGAGAGAATGGAGCGATGACGACTCCCCGCATCGACTGTGCGCCGCCCTGGAGCGACGCGGGACGGCACGCGATGTCGCCCGACGCGAGCCACGACGAGGTTGCGCGCTTCAACTTCCTCGCCAACTTCAACAAGTACATGTCGTCGGTCGTGGTCGGCGGCAACGCCGTGGCCTACCAGGCCAGGGCGCGGTCGCGCTGGGAAGCCGAGCATGGGCGGCCGCCGCGCGACCGGCGCGAGATCCGCGCCGCGATGTCCACCGATCCGTACTACCGCATGTGGAGCTCGCTGCGGCGCGCCGGCATGGAGATGCGCCAGCAGGCGGGCCGTGCGCTGGTGCTGCGCCAGGCCGAAGCGCTGCGCGACCGCGCACGCGCGCTGAACGGCGATGCCGCCACGCTCAGGCTCGATCCTTCGGTCGAGGTGCCGCGCTACCAGACGGCGATCGACAACCACTGCATGCCGGGCAGCTATTTCGCCGAACACCTGCCCGACGACGTTTCCGCCGCCGCGAACTACGACGCGGGCATGTTCGCGACGACGACGGGCCTGTTCGGCCGCTTCCTCGACGGTGCCGGGCGCGGCACGGCCGAGTGGCTCGCGCGCCTGCGCCCGGGCTGGTCGCCGCGGCGCATCCTCGATCTCGGCTGCGGCGTCGGGCACAACACGGTGCCGGTGGCGCGCGCCTTTCCCGCCGCCGATGTGGTCGGCGTCGATCTCGCCGCACCGATGCTGCGCTACGGCCATGCGCGCGCGCGGGGCATGGGCATCGCCAATCTCGCGTTCATGCAGGGCAATGCCGAGCGCCTGCCGTTCCCGGACGGGCATTTCGACTTCGTCTACTCGACGATGTTCTTCCACGAGACCGCGCACGGGGCGCTGCGGCGGATTCTGCGCGAGGCCGGCCGCGTGCTCGCGCCGGGCGGCCTGCAGATCCACCTCGAGCAGCCGCCGTACCGCGGCATGGACGAGTTCGAGAAGTTCCTGCGCGACTGGGACTGCTACCACAACAACGAGCCGTTCTGGACGACGCTGCACGACACCGATCTGCCGACGCTGCTCGCCGAGCTCGGCTGCGGCGCCGACCGGATCTTCGAGACCCAGATCCACGCGATCGTCGAGGACGAGATGCCCAAGGTGGCCGGCGAGGTCGAGGACTTCGGCCGCGGCGGCATGTGGTA